>NZ_JAOBZT010000064.1:0-25399 GCF_029839005.1 Stenotrophomonas sp. GD03958
GCCAGACTTTTTCAGTCCGTCAACACCTTCGTTCGATCATTTCGTTCGGCGGTGGTGGGCGCCCTGGTGTCGCTGAAGCCCCTTGGTGGCGACCCCTGCGACGGGGGAGGAGAAGTATGTCCCCATTCCCAACATTTGTGAAGGGGGTGTGGCGATTTTTTTCACCGGATGTTGCATCTGTTCATGCGCCGCGCTGCGGTAGGACCCCGTGAAGAGCAGCCGAGCGTGGGCTTGGCTCTACAAGAGCATAAGGAAGGGCCGGCTGGCGCCGGCCCTTCCTTGATGTCAGGCAGCGATCAGGCGTACGCGGACGAAGGTGCGCTTGCCTACCTGCAGCAGGCCTTCGAAGCCCGGCTGCAGCACCTGCTGGCCGTCTTCGACCACTTCGCCATCCACCTTCACCGCACGCTCCTTGAGCTTGCGGTTCGCTTCGGAGTTGCTCGGAGTCAGGCCGGCCGCGGTCAGCAACGCGGCGATGCGCAGGCCCTCGGCCGGAATCGCCACCTCCTGCAGCGGCAGCTGGGTGATGTCGCCCTGCCCGGTCACCGCCGCTTCCCAACCGGCGATCGCCTGTTCGGCCGCCGCGGCGTCATGGAAGCGGGTGGCCAGTTCACGCGCCAGGCGCAGCTTGACCACGCGCGGGTTCAGGCCGCCATTGGCCACCTGCTCGCGCAGCTGCACGGCCTCGGCCTGGCCGATGTCGAAGGACAGCAGCTCGATCCAGCGCCACATCAGGGTGTCGTCCACCTTCATTGTCTTGGTGACGATGTCGATGGCCGGCTCGCTGATGCCAATGTAGTTGCCCAGCGACTTGGACATCTTGTTGACGCCGTCCAGACCTTCCAGCAGCGGCATGGTCAGCACTACCTGCGGCTTCTGGCCGTGGTGTTCCTGCAGGCCACGGCCCATCAGCAGGTTGAACTTCTGGTCGGTGCCGCCGAGTTCGACGTCGGCCTCCAGGGCCACCGAGTCGTAGCCCTGCACCAGTGGGTACAGGAACTCATGGATGGCGATGGACTGCTGGGCGGCATAGCGCTTGGCGAAATCGTCGCGCTCGAGCATGCGCGCCACGGTGTGCTGGCCGGCCAGACGGATCATGTCGGCCGCGCCCATCTTGCCGAACCACTCCGAGTTGAAGCGGACTTCGGTACGGCTGCGGTCCAGCACCTTGAAGACCTGCTCCTCGTAGGTGCGGGCGTTGGCCAGCACATCGTCGCGGCTGAGCGGCTTGCGGGTCAGGCTCTTGCCGGAAGGGTCGCCGATCATGCCGGTGAAGTCGCCGATCAGGAAAATGACCTGGTGGCCGAGGTCCTGGAACTGGCGCATCTTGTTCAGCAGCACCGTATGGCCCAGGTGCAGGTCGGGGGCGGTGGGGTCGAAGCCGGCCTTGATCCGTAGCGGGCGGCCTTCCTGCAGGCGCGCACGCAGATCCTCGAGCTTGAGGATCTCGTCGGCACCGCGGCCGATCAGGGCAAGGGCTTCTTCAATCGAGGACACGTGACTACTCCCGGCAACGCCGATTCTTGTGTGGGGTGTTAAAGCAAAGTTAACCCGATTGGCTTCACAAAAGCCAATGGGCACAAGGGTTTGACGCGCTTTTATCAGGTGTCTATGGTAACCGGCGATCAGGCCCGCGCTCCCGGGCTGCAAGGAAAGAACCGCCGATGCACAACTCCGAACAAGGGCGCGCACGCAAGCAGCGCTTCCAGGAACGCCTCCACGTCCTGCACGACAACGCCCTGCATCGGAAGCTCAGGCAACACCTTCCCGCGGCCTTCAATGAGCGCTGGACCCGCCGCCACTGGGTGCATGCCAGCCTGTTCGCCACCATCGGCGCCCTGGTGGCGACGATCGTGCCGGGCTTCTCGCACACCATCGACGCTCCCTTTGCCGACAGCCATACCAGCCTGGCACTGCCGTTGCCGCCGCTGACCATGGCCCGCCAGCAGCAGGTGCCGGGCGACAGCTGGCAGGTGCTGCGCGTGCAGCGTGGCCAGACCCTGAGCGACCTGTTCGACAAGGCCGGCATTCCGGCCACCACCCTGCACCGGGTACTGGACCACCCGGGGGCGCGCGAGGCGCTGACCAAGCTGCGCCCCGGTGCCGAGATAGCCTTCGACATGCCGCTGTCCGGCGACCTGCGCAGCATCCGTTTCGACCGCGATGCCGACAACCGGGTGGAACTGAGCCTGGTTGGCGATGACATCAAGGAGAAGGTGACCCGACGCGAGACCTCCACGCGCACCGTGGTCACCAGCGGCGAGATCACCAGTTCGCTGTATGCCGCGGCCCGGCGGGCCGGGCTGTCGCCCTCGGCGATCGCGACGATGACCGACGAGATCTTCAAGTACGACATCGACTTCTCCAAGGACCTGCAGCCGGGCGACCGCTTCAGCGTGGTGATGGATGAAACCTGGCGCGAAGGCGAGAAGGTGGACACCAGCAAGATCCTGGCGGCGACCTTCACCACCGGTGGCAAGACCTATTCCGGCTTCCGTTTCGACCGCAACGGCAAGGCCGAGTACTACGACATCAACGGCCGTTCGTTGAAGAAGAGCTTCATCCGCATGCCGATTCCGTTCGCGCGGCTGAGCTCGACCTTCGGCGCGCGCAAGCACCCGGTGCTGGGCAAGATGCGCATGCACAAGGGCGTGGACTACGCCGCACGCACCGGCACCCCGATCATGGCCGCCGGCGACGCCCGCGTGCAGTTCGCCGGCGTGCAGCGCGGCTATGGCAACGTGGTGATCCTCGATCACGGCCGCGGCCACACCACCCTGTACGGGCACATGTCGCGCTTTGCGAACATCAAGACCGGCCAGCGCGTGGCCCAGGGCACGGTGATCGGCTACGTCGGCTCGACCGGCCTGGCCACCGGCCCGCACCTGCACTACGAATTCCGCGTCAACGGCGAGCACCGCAACCCGCTGACCGTGACCATGCCGCCGCCGGAGCCGCTGAAGGGCGCCGAGCTGGTCGCCTTCCGCGCGCAGACCGCGCCGGCGATGGCCCGCATCCAGGGCATGGAGAAGCTGATCTACGCCGATGCCAGCCCGGCACCGACCAGCCGCGACGAGGCCGCCACCGAGGTTGCCAGCGCCAAGGGCAAGCAGGCAACCGGCCGCAAGCGCGGCTGAGCCCCTTCGTTGACGAAGAAGGACGCGGCAGCACAAGCTTGCCGCGTCCTTTTTTTATGCCTGCCATGAACACACCTGCCGACGCTGACGCTTCCCTGTACCTTGGCCTGATGTCGGGCACCAGCGCCGACGGCATCGATGCCGCGCTGGTGCAGTTTCCCGCCGACGGTGGCTGCCGCTTCGTGCACGGGTTGACCGCCCGCTGGGAGCCGGTGCTGCGTGCGCGGCTGGTGGCGCTGGGTGAAGGCGGCCCGCTGGACTCGCTGGAGGAGCTCGGCGAGCTGGATGCGCGCATCGCGATCAACTTCGCCGAGGCTGCCAACCAGCTGCTGGCCGAAGCCGGCGTGGACCGCAGCCAGGTGCGCGCGATCGGCTCGCACGGCCAGACCGTGCGCCACCGCCCGCTGGCCGATCCGGCGTTCACCGTGCAGCTGGGCGACGGCAACCGCATCGCCGAGCTGACCGGAATCACCACGGTGTCCGACTTCCGTCGCCGCGACCTGGCGGCCGGGGGGCATGGCGCGCCGCTGATGCCCGCGTTCCACCTGGGCATGCTGGGCACCGCCGATGAGGACCGTGCGGTGCTGAACCTGGGCGGCATCGCCAACCTGACCCTGATCCCGCGCGAAGGCGCAGTGCGCGGCTTCGATACCGGCCCGGCCAATGCGTTGATGGATGCCTGGTGCCAGCGCCATACCGACCGCACCTTTGATGCCGACGGCGCGTACGCCGCCAGCGGCGCGGTGGACGAGGGCCTGCTGGCGGGCTGGCGCTCGGACCCGTGGTTCGCGCTGCCGCCGCCGAAGAGCACCGGCCGTGAGCAGTTCCACCTGGCCTGGGCCGAGGCGCACATGGCCGAGGGCCAGTACGCGGCGGCCGACGTGCAGGCGACCCTGCTGGAGCTGACCGTGGCAACGGTGGCCGATGCGCTGCTGGCGCAGCAGCCGCAGACCCGCCGCCTGCTGGTCTGTGGCGGCGGGGTGCGCAACCGGCAGCTGATGAAGCGCCTGGCGGCGCGGCTGCCGGGAGTGCAGGTGGAGTCCAGCGCGGTACACGGGCTGGACCCGGAATACGTGGAGGCGATGGGTTTTGCGTGGCTGGCGCAGCGGACCATGGAGGGACTGGCCGGCAACCTGCCGAGCGTGACCGGGGCCAAGGGGCCGCGGATCCTGGGGGCGATCCACCTGGCGTAAGGTGGCGCCATCCACGCATGGCGTGGATCTACCGGGCAGCCGCGCGTGGGCTCGGCTCTACAGCATTGCGGCGCGGCCGCTAATCGAAGCCCTGCCCTGCCGGCAGGGCCTGCAGGGCGGCGATGGCGTCGGAGAGTGCGTCCACTTCGGGATCGCCGAAGCCGGAGCGGACCTCCAGTTCACTGCTGAACAGGCCCTGCTCCAGCAAGGCGGCGCAGGTCTGTTCGTGAGTCCAGCCGCGGGCGACCGCGACGCGTTTGATGCGTTCCAGCAGCAGCGGGTCCAGGTCCCGCAGCACAACGTCGGCCATGCTCGCTTCCCCGTTCGCAAGGCACCGCCCCCTCGGCGCGTCGGGGCGATGATCCCGCAGACCGGACGGGCAGGCAATCAGGTCGAGCTGGCGGCCTGGCGACGACGCTGCTGCAGGATCAGCAGGGCGCACAGGATCACCACCGGGATCGCCACCAGCGCGGTACCGACGAAGAACAGCGCGTAGCCTTCCAGCAGCGTCCGGCCTTGTGCGAGCGCCTGTACCGACCACCCCGAGAGCCCCTTGAGCGCCTTGCCGGGCATCGCGTAGAACGAGCTCAGCAGCGCGTACTGGGTTGCCGTGTATCCGATGCT
The DNA here is from genome assembly GCF_029839005.1 of Stenotrophomonas sp. GD03958. Lineage (NCBI taxonomy): Bacteria > Pseudomonadati > Pseudomonadota > Gammaproteobacteria > Lysobacterales > Lysobacteraceae > Stenotrophomonas > Stenotrophomonas sp. GD03958. The sequence goes on from NZ_JAOBZT010000064.1 coordinate 4,955, forward strand.
GGTCAGGCTGGACATATAGGCGATCAGCGCCGTACCGGCGAAACCGCTGGCGAAGTTGTCGATGGCCATGGCCACGGCGAAATGGGTTGTGTCCGGGCCGGAATAGGCCAGCCAGGCAAACGCCAGGTTGGAGGCCGGCCCAAGCACGGCGCCCACCATCAGCGCCGCCAGCACGCCCCAGCGCACCGAAACCAGGCCCGCCGCAGCAATGCCGACGAAGGTCGCGACCAGGCCCACCGAGCCACGCACGGCGCCCACGGTGTCCTCGTCCAGGCCGAGATCGACATAGAAGGGGTTGGCCATCGGCCCCATGACGAAGTCGGCCATGCGATAGATGCTGATGGCCACCAGGATCAGAATCGCGCCGCTGCGGTGTTCGCGGACGAAGGCGATGAACGGCCCGGCCACGGCGTCGAACAGACCGCGTGGCGTCCACAGCGAGGTCGCCTGTGCCTGCACGGCAGCCACTTCCCGCGCGGGCTCGCGGGCCATGAGCACGGCCACCACGCCAAGCGCCATCAGCACGGCCATGATCTCGTAGGAGACCTGCCAGCCGACACGGGCCGCGATGATCAGGATCAGCGCATCGGTGACCAGCAAGGCAGTGCGGTAGCCCAGCGCCGAGGATGAGGTCAGCAGGCCGAGCTGCTCGCTGTTGTCAGCGCTTTCGATGCGCCAGGCATCGATGACGATGTCCTGGGTGGCCGAAGCAAACGCCACGATCACGGCCATCACGCCGAATACGACGATGTGCTGCCAGTCGACACCCAGGAACTGGATCTGGCCGCCCTTGGGCTGGACCAGTGCCATGCCGACCAGCCCCACCACCACGACCAGCTGCGACAGCAGCATCCAGCCGCGGCGGCGGCCGAAACGACCGAACAGAGGCACGTCGGTCTTGTCGACGATCGGCGCCCACAGGAACTTCATGGTGTAGGCCAGCCCGACCCATGACAGGAAACCGATCGTGCTCAGCTCGATGCCTTCCTTGCGCATCCAGAAGCCGAGCGTGTTGCCCACCAGATAGATGGGCAGGCCCGAACTGAAACCGAGCAGCAGCATCGCCAGCACCTTGCGCTGGCTCAGGTTGGACAACACCTGCTGCCACGGTCGGCGCGGCTTGGCGGCCTCGGTCACAGGTCGTAGTCCACGGTGAACGGGGCGTGGTCGGAGAAGCGCTCGTCGCGGTAGATCGAACAGCTACGCAGTTTGTCGCGCAGGCCCGGGGTGATGAACTGGTAGTCGATACGCCAACCGACATTGTTGGCACGGGCGGCGCCGCGGTTGCTCCACCAGGTGTAATCCTCGCCGGTGGGGTTGAGCAGGCGGTAGGCATCGGCCCAGCCACGGCCGGCGGCGACATCGGTGGCCTGGCCATGGTCGGCGCACAGGGCGTTGAGCCAGTCGCGCTCCTCCGGCAGGCAGCCGGAATTCTTCTGGTTGGACTTCCAGTTCTTGATGTCCAGCGCCGAACGCACGATGTTCCAGTCGCCGCACAGCACGTAGTCGCGGCCGCTGCGCGCCCACTCCTCCAGGATCGGCCGCAGCCATTCCATCACTTCGAACTTGAAGCCCTGGCGCAGGTCGCCCGAGCTGCCGGACGGGATGTAGAAGGAGACCACGCTGAGGTTGCCGTAGCGTGCCTCGATATAGCGGCCTTCGTCGTCGAACGGGGCCCAGCCCAGCGAGGTGATGACCTGGTCCGGTTCGCGCTTGCTGTAGATCGCCACGCCGCTGTAGCCCTTCTTGGTGATGGCATCGCGATAGAAGCAGTGGTGCCCGTCCGGACGGAACATCGGGTCGGTCAGCTGGTCTTCCTGGGCCTTGGTCTCCTGGATGCACAGGACGTCGGCGTCCTGGGCACGGAACCAGTCGAGGAAGCCCTTGGTCGCGGCGGAACGGATGCCATTGGCGTTGAAACTGATGATGCGCATGCAAGGGACCTACGACAGGAAACCGGGCAAGCATACCGGTTGCCCACGGGGCTGCGCAGTCTGCCCGGCCAGGCCGCGATGCCCTTCACACGGGTCCGGACGAGCGCGAAACGCCCAGCTGGATTAGGATTTGTGCTCCAAATGAAGATGAATCGAGTTTTGATGAGCGACCACCGCCACCGTTTCCTGCAGCTGGCCCTGACCGCCGATGCCCTGCGCTTCGGCCAGTTCACCCTCAAGTCCGGCCGGCTGAGCCCCTATTTCTTCAATGCCGGTCGTTTCGACTCCGGCTCGCTGCTGTCGCAGCTCGGCGCCTGCTACGCCGATGCCATCGATGCCAGCGGGATCAAGTACGACGTGGTGTTCGGCCCGGCCTACAAGGGCATTCCGCTGGCCACCGCGATGGCCTGCGAGCTGGCCCAGCGTGGCCGTGACCTGCCGCTGTCGTTCAACCGCAAGGAAGCCAAGGACCATGGCGAAGGCGGCCAGCTGATCGGCGCGGACATGAATGGCAAGCGCGTGCTGATCGTCGATGACGTGATCACCGCCGGTACCGCGATCCGCGAAGCGCTGGGCATCATCCGCGCCGCCGGTGGCACCCCGGCCGGCATCGTGGTGGCGCTTGACCGCCAGGAGATCGCTTCGGAAACCGATCGCCGTTCGGCGGCGCAGTCGGTGGCCGAAGAGGCCGGCATTCCGGTAATTGCCGTGGCATCGCTGGCCGATCTGCTTGATTTCGCCTCCGGCAACCCGGAACTTGTGGGTTACCGCCAGCCGCTGGAAGCCTACCGGGCCCAGTACGGCGTTCGTTCGATCCGCTGACCGACCAGGGGAAAGGTCATGTCCCGAGTTCCTGCTGCTCTCCTTGCCGGCCTGCTGCTGGCCATGCCGTTCACGCTGCCGGCGCAGTCGCGGGGTGGCGACAAGGTGGAGAAGAAGCTGTACTGCTGGAACGAGGGCAAGGAGCGGATCTGCAGTGATTCGCTGCCGGCCGATGCGGTGAACCATGCCCGCGAGGAATTCAACGCGAAGAGCGGCCTGCGCAATGCGCAGGTCCAGCGCGCGTTGACCGACGAAGAGCGTGCCGCCGCCAGCACGGTGGCCGCGCAGCAGCAGCTGGACCTGATGGCCGAGCAGACCCGCCAGCGCACCGAGCAGGCGATGCTGACCACCTATGGCAGCGAGGACGACCTGCGCCGGGTGTTCGCCGAGCGCCAGGAAGTGCTGGACAACAACCTGAAGACGGCCGAGTACAACGTCACCAGCCTGCGCGAGTCGCTGGTGGCCCTGTTGTCGGCCGCCGGTGATCGCGAACTGGCCGGCGCCAAGGTGGCCGACAAGCAGGCCGGGGCGATCCGCCAGCGGCACGTGCAGCTGCAGGCGCAGCAGCGCCTGCAGGCCGGGTTCCTGCAGCAGCAGCAGGCGTTGAAGGCCGAAATTGAAAGCACCCTGCAGCGCTATCGCGAGCTGAAGGGCGTGGCGCCGGCTGCCCCGGCAGGCTGACGACGCTCCTGCCGCCGGGCATGGCCCGGCGCTACCCGTGGCCTGGTTACGGCCTGGCCCACGGAATTTATGCACTCTTTACGCGCCGGCCCGGTTCGGCGCGTAGTGCGTTTATGGGCGGCAGGACGACGATGGCGGCCTGAGGTGGAGGGGTTCCACCAGGACGCTATTGCAATGTCCCCCTGGCTGTCGTTGTTGTGTGGCGTGCTGGTGCTGGTCGCCGCCGCCTATCTTCTTTATGTCGTGCTGCGGCCCGAGTCGTTCTGAGCGGAGCCGGCCATGACTGAGATGCTTGTGATTATTGCCGCCAGCCTGCTGCTGGCGTGGCCGCTGGGCCTGTACCTGGCCCGCGTGATGCGTGGCACGCCGATGAAGGTGGACGTGCTGTTCCACTGGATCGAGAGGCCGCTGTACAGGGTGTTCGGCGTCGATCCATCGCGCTCGATGTCCTGGCGCGGCTACGTGCTTGCCTTCGTGCTGAGCAACGTGGTGGTCGCGGTACTGACCCAGGCCGTGTTCATGACCCAGGCCTGGCTGCCGCTGAATCCGGACCAGATCCCGAACATGCGCTGGGACACCGCGCTGCATACGATGATCTCGTTCCTGACCAACACCAACCAGCAGCACTATTCGGGCCAGGCGCAGCTGTCCTACCTCTCGCAGATGACCGGCATCACCGGCCTGCAGGTGGTGACGCCGATGATGGGCCTGGCGCTGGCGGTGGCCACGCTGCGCGCGTTGTTCTCGCGCGCGCCGCAGGCTACGGCGGCCACCGGTGCCGGCGACGACCGCCAGGTGGCGGTGGGCAACTACTATGTGGATGTGGTGCGCCTGTGCGTGCGCTTCGTGTTGCCGCTGTGCCTGGTGTGGACCCTGCTGCTGACCAGCCAAGGCGTGCCCTCGACGATGGCCGGTGGCCCGCAGGCCTCGCCGATCGATGCCAGCGCCGGCATGGCCCAGCAGAAACTGCCGCTGGGCCCGGTGGCAGCGATGGTCGCGGCAAAGCAGCTGGGCGCCAACGGTGGCGGCTGGTACGGCCCGAACAGCAGCTTCCCGCTGGAGAACCCGACCCCGCTGTCGAACGCGCTGGAGATCGTTGGCATCCTGCTGGTGCCGATGGCGGTGATCTTCATGATCGGTGCGTTCACCGGCCGGCGCCGGTTCGGCGCCCTGGTGTTCAGCTGCATGCTGGGCATGTCGCTGCTGTCCACCGGCGCGATGATGTGGAGTGAAGGCCACAGTGCCAGCGCCGCCACGCCGCTGCTGATGGAAGGCAAGGAGGTGCGCTTCGGCGCCGACGGCACGGCGCTGTGGGCCGCGGTGACCACCCAGGTTTCCAACGGCTCGGTCAACGGCATGCATGACTCGCTGGCGCCGCTGAGTGGCGGCATCGCGATGGTCAACATGCTGGTCAGCGCGATCTGGGGTGGCATCGGCTGTGGCCTGCAGCAGTTCATCGTTTACCTGCTGCTGGGCGTGTTCCTGGCCGGGTTGATGACCGGGCGTACGCCGGAACTGTTCGGCCGCAAGCTGGAAACGCCACAGGTACGCCTGCTGGCCCTGCTGGTGTTGCTGCAGCCGATCACCCTGCTGGTGTTCACCGCGATCACCCTGGCCGTGCCCGGGCTGGCCGGTACCTCCAACCCTGGCTTCCATGGCATCAGCCAGGTGTTCTACGAGTACGTCTCGGCCTACGCCAACAACGGCTCGGGCTTCGAGGGGCTGGGCGACGCCACGCTGTGGTGGAACCTGAGCTGCTCGCTGGTGCTGCTGCTGGGCCGCTTCCCGCTGCTGATCATCCCGCTGGTGGTGGCCGCACAGCTGGCCGCCAAGCGCCAGGCGCCGGAGTCTGCCGGCAGCCTGCAGATCGAAACCCCGACCTTCGCCCTGACCCTGGTCTCGGTGATCGTCATCCTGACCGTGCTGCAGTTCATGCCGGCGCTGGTACTCGGCCCGATCGCCGACCACCTCAGCCTGGGACTGCACTGAGGACACCCCGATGAGTACCCACGCAAGTTCCACCCGTAGTTCCCTTGCCCCGCGCCCTGCGCTGCTTGATGGCGCCGGCCTGCGCCGTGCGTTGATCGAGGCGGTGCGCAAGCTGTCGCCGATGCACCTGGTGCGCAGCCCGGTAATGGCGGTGGTGATGGCCGGTACGATCGTTGCCGCGATCGTCACCCTGACCGGCAATGCGCCGCTGGGCTTTGGCCTGGCGGTGACCGCGATCCTGCTGGTGACCGTGCTGTTCGGCAACTTCGCCGAAGCGGTGGCCGAAGCACGTGGCCGCGGCCAGGCAGCATCGCTGCGCCGCGCGCGCCAGGACCTGGTGGCGTGCCGCCTGGCCGCACCGCAGCCGGGGGCTGCGGAAACCCAGGTACCTGCCGCCGAGCTGCGCCCGGGCGATCATGTGATAGTCAGTGCCGGTGAGCTGGTGCCGGCCGATGGCGAGATCGTGCAGGGCCTGGCCACCATCAACGAGGCGGCGGTGACCGGCGAGTCCGCGCCGGTGCTGCGCGAGGCCGGTACCGACCGTTCCGGCGTGATCGGCGGCACCAAGGTGCTGTCCGACCAGATCATCGTGCGGGTGACCGCCGAGCCGGGCCACAGCTTCCTGGACCGGATGATCGCGTTGGTGGAAGGCGCCAACCGGCAGAAGACGCCGAACGAGATCGCACTGACCCTGCTGCTGGCGGCGATGACGCTGACCTTCCTGGTGGTGGTGGCGACGCTGCCGGCGATCGGGGCGGCGGTAGGCGTGCAGGTCGATCCGCTGCTGCTGATCGCACTGCTGGTCTGCCTGATCCCGACCACCATCGGCGGCCTGCTGCCGGCCATCGGCATCGCCGGCATGAACCGTGCGTTGGCCGCCAACGTGCTGGCCAAGTCGGGCAAGGCGGTGGAAGTCGCTGGAGACGTGGATGTGCTGCTGCTGGACAAGACCGGCACCATCACCTACGGCGACCGCCAGGCCAGCCACTTCCATCCGCTGGCCGGCATCGACGCCAGCCAGCTGCGCGAGGCCGCACTGCTGTCCTCGCTGGCCGACCCGACCCCGGAAGGCAAGTCGATCGTGCGCCTGGCACGCGAACAGGGCTGCGCCACCGCCGAGCCGGACCGTGCCGAGTACCTGGCCTTTACTGCCCAGACCCGCATGTCCGGCGTCGACCTGGAACATGGACGGCAGATCCGCAAGGGCGCCGCCGATGCGATCCGCGCCCACGTGCAGGCGCTGGGCGGCAACGTGCCCGCCGAGCTGGCCGGTCGCGTCGAGCAGGTGGCACGCAACGGCGCCACCCCGCTGGTGGTGGCTGAGGGTCGCCACGTGCTGGGCGTGATCGAGCTATCGGACGTGGTCAAGCACGGCATGCGCGAGAAGTTCGCACAGCTGCGGGCGATGGGTATCCGCACGGTGATGATCACCGGCGACAACCCGCTGACCGCCGCCGCCATCGCTGCCGAGGCCGGCGTCGACGACTACATCGCCGAGGCCCGTCCGGAAGACAAGCTGGCACGCATCCGCCAGGAACAGGCCGGTGGCCGCCTGGTGGCGATGGTGGGCGATGGCACCAACGATGCTCCCGCGCTGGCCCAGGCCGACATCGGCCTGGCGATGAACTCCGGCACGCAGGCGGCGAAGGAGGCCGGCAACATGGTCGACCTCGATTCAGACCCGGCCAAGCTGCTGGCGGTCGTGGAAGTGGGCAAGCAGCAGCTGATCACCCGCGGTGCGCTGACCACCTTCTCGCTGGCCAACGACGTGTCCAAGTACTTCGCGATCCTGCCGGCGCTGTTTGCCGCGGCCGTTCCGACCATGGCCGCATTGAACGTGATGCAGCTGTCGAGCCCCCGCAATGCGGTGCTGGCGGCGCTGATCTTCAACGCCCTGGTGATTCCCGCACTGATCCCGCTCGCCCTGCGTGGCGTGCGCTTCCGTCCGGCCACCGCCACCGCGCTGCTGCGCCGGAACATGCTGGTGTACGGCCTCGGCGGCGTGCTGTTGCCGTTCGCGGCGATCAAGCTGATCGACCTCTTCCTTGTCCTGGTATTCGGCGCATGAACCGTTCTGCTTCCACCTCTTCTTCCCTGTCCCGCGAACCGAAAGCCGAGGCCCGCGTGGCCAGCCTGCAGGACGGCGCCCTCTGGCGCCCGGCGATCGGCCTGGGCCTGGCCACCCTGCTGCTGGCCGGCGCGGTCTACGCCGGCATTGCAACTGGCTTCGCCGGCCTGGCCTACCCCACCCAGGCCGAGGGCAGCCTGCTGCGCGATCGCAGCGGCCAGGTACGCGGCTCGGCATGGCTGGCGCAGCCGTTCACCGGTGACGGCTACTTCCAGGCGCGGCCGTCGGCGGCCAACTACGACCCGATGGCGGCAGCCGGTTCCAACATGGCGCGCAGCAACCCGGCGCTGGCCGAGCGCGTCGCCGCCAGCACCGCTGCGGTGGCCGCGCGCGAAGGCGTCGCCGCGGCGCAGGTACCGGCGGACCTGGTGACCCAGTCTGCCGGTGGCCTGGACCCGCAGCTGTCGCCGGCAGCGGCACAGCTGCAGGTGGCGCGCGTGGCGCGTACCCGTGGCCTGCCGGTGGAGCAGGTGCAGGCGCTGGTGCAGGCGCATACCGAAGGGCGCCAGTGGGGCCTGTTCGGCCAGCCGCGGGTGAACGTGGTGACGTTGAACTTCGCGCTGGACCATGCGGCCAAGGCACCGTGATGCCGGCCTGCACCGGCTGCGCGCACAATGGCACCCATGACTGATGCGCGTACCCGCCAGGCCGATGCCCTGGTTGAAGGCCTGCAACGCGAAGCCGGCGGCAAGCTGACCGTGTTCCTCGGCGCGGCGCCAGGCGTAGGCAAGACCTACACCATGCTGACCCGCGCGCAGGAACAGCTGCGCCGCGGCGTGGACCTGGTGGTGGGGCTGGTGGAAACCCATGGCCGCGCCGACACCCAGGCCCTGCTGGAGGGCCTGCCGCAGCTGCCGCTGAAGGACGTGGCCTACCACGGCCACACCCTGCAGGAGATGGACCTGGATGCCGTGCTGGCACGGCATCCAGCGCTGGTGCTGGTGGATGAACTGGCCCACCGCAATGCACCGGGCAGCCGCCATGAGCGGCGCTGGCAGGATGCGATGGAGCTGCTGGACGCCGGCATCGACGTCTGGACCACGGTCAACATCCAGCATCTGGAAAGCCTCAACGATGTGGTGATGCGCATCACCGGCGTGCGCGTCAGCGAGACCGTGCCGGATGGCGTGCTCGATCGGCTGCACGACATCGTGCTGGTCGATCTGCCGCCGCGCGAACTGATCGCTCGCCTGCAGCAGGGCAAGGTCTATGTGCCCGAACAGGCCGCGCAGGCACTGCAGGCATTCTTCTCGCCGGCCAACCTGACCGCGCTGCGCGAACTGGCCATGCAGGAAGCTGCCGACCGCGTCGACAGCAGCCTGCGCGAAGCACGCGCCGCACGCGGCGAAGGCAATCTGCCCCTCCGTCGCGGCGTGCTGGTGGCCATTGATGGCGGCGGCCAGAGTGAATACCTGGTGCGCGTGGCGAGGCGCATCGCCGAGCGGCGCGACGCACCGTGGACGGTGGTGACCGTGCAAGGGCGACGCCAGGACGAGGCGACCCGGCGCGAGATCGATGCTGCCTTCGCGCTGGCACGGCGCCTGGGCGGCGACGCCGAACTGCTGCACGGATCGAGCATCGCCGATGCCCTGCTCGACCATGCCGCGCACAATGGCGTATCGACCCTGGTGCTGGGCCGGACCCGCGAACGGCCGCTGGCGCGGATGTTCAACCGCACCCTGACCCAGCAGCTGATCCAGCGCGGCGCGCACTACGAGATCACCATCATCAGCACCCCGCAGGCACGTGCGCGCTCGCGCCGCGAGGGCCTGCTGCCGCCGATGCGCGGCATCAGCCATGAACCGGTGCAGGCACTGGTCGCCACCGCACTGGCCTGTGCGGTGGCGTGGCTGGCCGAACACTGGGTGGGCATGGCCGACCTGTCGATGGTGTTCATCGTGGCGGTGGTGCTGGTGGCCGCACGCACGCGCGCCAGCGTGGCGGTGATGGCGGCGATCCTGTGCTTCCTCGCCTACAACTTCCTGTTCATCGCGCCCCGCTTCACCTTCGCCATCGGTGCACGCCAGGGCGTGATCACCGTTTTCCTGTTCCTGGCCGCGGCACTGGTGGCCGGGCGCCTGGCCTCGCGCCTGCGCATGCAGGTCATCGCGCTGCGTGCGGCCAACCGGCATGCGCGTGCGCGCCAGCAGCTGGGGCGGCAGCTGGCCAGTGCGGCCGGCAATGGCGAGGTGGCACAGGCGGGTCGGCACGCACTGGAACAGGCCATGGACGTACCGGCGTGGCTGCGGATCGGCGCCGATACCGCAACCGATGGCCGTTCGCAGCCGGGCGATACCGATCTGGCCGCCGCCGACTGGGCCCTGCGCCACGGCCAGCCCAGCGGCCGCTTCACCGACACCCTGGCCGGTGCGCAGTGGTGGTTCCTGCCCCTGCTGGATGGCGAAGACCGCGCCATCGGCGTGGCTGGCCTGTACCTGCCCGGCGCGCAGGCGCGCCTGCTGCCCGAACAACGGCAGCTGGCCGAGGCGATGGTGGATGACATCGCGCAGGCCGCGTTGCGCACCCGCCTGGTGGCCGAACTGGAGCAGGCGCATGTCAGCAACGAGACCGAGCGGTTGCGATCGGCCCTGCTCTCTTCGGTGTCGCACGACCTGCGCTCGCCGCTGGCGGCGATGATCGGTTCGGCCGACAGCCTGGCCAGCTATGGCGCGGCGATGGATACGGCCGATCGCCGTGCTCTGCTGGACACCATACTGATAGAAGGCGAACGGCTGGATCGCTACATCCAGAACCTGCTGGACATGACCCGCCTCGGCCACGAAGGACTGAAAATCAACCGCGACTGGATCGGCGTGGACGAACTGATCGGCTCGGCGGCGCGGCGCCTGCAGCGCTACCAGCCGAAGGTGCGGCTGGAGCTGGACATTCCGGCCACGCTGGCGCCGATCTGGGTGCATCCAGCGCTGGTCGAACAGGCGGTGTTCAACGTGATGGAGAACGCGGCCAAGTTCTCGCCGCCCGATGCCGCCGTGCAGGTGCAGGCGCGCGAACTGGACGGCCAGCTGCGCATCGACGTGATCGATGCCGGCCCCGGCATTCCCGACGACGAACGCGCGCGCATCTTCGACATGTTCTACAGCGTCGAGCGCGGCGACCGCGGCCGCCACGGCACCGGCCTGGGCCTGACCATCTGCCAGGGCATGATCGGTGCGCATGGCGGCAGCGTGCAGGCGCTGCCCGGACGCGACGGTCGCGGTACCCTGATCCGCATCACCCTGCCCCTGCTCAAGCCAGCCTCCCACGATGAGCCCGACCCCGATTGACGCCAGCGTGCCGGCCGCACGCGTGCTAGTGATCGATGATGAAACCCAGATCCGCCGGTTCCTGGACATCAGCCTGCGCGCGCAGGGCTACCAGGTGCGGCAGGCTGCCACAGGCCAGGAAGGCCTGCAGCTGGCCGCCAGCGAGGACATGGACCTGGTGATCCTGGACATCGGCCTGCCGGACATGGAAGGCCATGAGGTGCTGGAGCAACTGCGGCAGTGGAGCCAGGTGCCGGTGATCATGCTGACCGTGCGCGCCGGCGAAGCCGAGAAGGTACGCGCGCTGGATACCGGCGCCAACGACTACGTGACCAAGCCGTTCGGTACGCAGGAGCTGATGGCGCGGGTGCGGGCGCTGCTGCGCACGCGCAGCGTGCCGAGTGATGGCACGCCACCGATTTTTGACGATGGCCACCTGCACGTGGATCTGGTGCGCCGCGAAGTGGCCCTGGAGGGTGAACCGGTGGCGCTGACCCGCAAGGAATACGCGCTGCTGTCACTGCTGCTGCGCAACGCGGGCCGGGTGGTGACCCAGCCGCAGATCCTGCAGGAGATCTGGGGGCCGACCCACCAGCACGACACCCACTACCTGCGCATCCTGGTCGGCAAATTGCGGCACAAGCTGGGTGATTCAGCGCTGGATTCGCGCTACCTGTTCACCGAGCCGGGCGTGGGGTTGCGGTTCAAGGGGTGAAAGCGTGCCGACCAACGGTCGGCACCCGCCAAAGCAAATGCGGAAGAGCATCCACGCATGGCGTGGATCTACTGTGTCGACCAAGGTCGACACCTACCAACAGCCGCCGGAATCTGTCAGAGGTGGGGCGGGGTGTCAGCCGCATGGGCCCGAGGCATGCCTCGGGCGGGTTGGGCAGGACGCCCAACCCCGGTCTTGCCGTGTGCGCAGGACAGCGCACACGAGCAAGCGGCGACCGAGCTTACATGGACGTACTTGCAGCGTCCCCCGTAACCGGACCCACCCCCGCATCCCACGGATAGCCGGCCTTTGACGTTGACGTTGACGTTGAAGTTGCTTCGGCGGGTGCCGGGCGCAGCCCGGCCCGACCTCAGAACCCCAGCGGGGTGTCGCCCAGCACCGGCTGCAGCTGGCTGCGGAACAACGCCTGGATGCGTTCCAGTGCGGCCTCGTCGTTGCCCTCGAAGCGCAGCACCAGCACCGGCGTGGTGTTGGAGGCCCGCACCAGGCCCCAGCCATCGGGGAAGTCCACGCGCAGGCCGTCGATGGTCGACAGTCGGCCGCCGACATACGGGTTGTCCGGCGACTGCGCCGCCGCCACCAGCATTGCCACCAGCGCATGCGGCGTGCCGTCGGCCACCGGCACCTTCAGCTCCGGCGTGGCCACCATCTCCGGCAGCTCGCCCAGTACCTCGTCCGGGGTCTCCTCGCGCTGGGCCAGGATCTCCAGCAGGCGCGCCGCCGCATACAGGCCATCGTCGAAACCGAACCAGCGCTCCTTGAAGAAGAAGTGGCCGCTCATCTCGCCAGCCAGTTCGGCATCGGTCTCGCGCATCTTCGCCTTCATCAGCGAATGCCCGGTCTTCCACATCAGCGGGCTGCCACCATTGCGCAGCACGTGGTCGGACAGCTTGCCGGTGCACTTCACGTCGTAGATCACCATCGCACCGGGGTTGCGCATCAGCACGTCGGCGGCGAACAGCATCAGCAGGCGGTCGGCATAGATGATTTTGCCGTCAGCACTGACCACGCCCAACCGGTCGCCATCGCCATCGAAGGCGACGCCGAGGTCGGCCCCGAAGCGCTTGACCGTCTGCACCAGGTCTTCCAGGTTGGCCGGTTCGCTCGGATCGGGATGATGGTTGGGGAAGGTACCGTCGACATCGCAGTACAGCGGAATGACTTCAGCACCGATGGCTTCCAGCAGTTGCGGTGCCAGTGCGCCGGCCACGCCGTTGCCGGCATCGGCCACGACCTTCAGCGGACGGTCCAGCTGCACGTCGTCGGCGATGCGCTGGATGTAGTCGGCACTGACATCGCGCTGCTGGTAATCGCCCGGCTCCGCAGCCTGTACCAGGCGGCCCTCGACGATGCGCGCGTAGAGATCGGTGATGGCATCGCCGGACAGCGTCTCGCCGCCGATGACAACCTTGAAACCGTTGTACTCGGGCGGGTTATGACTGCCGGTCACCGCCACGCAGGTGCCGGTACGCAGGTGGAAGGCGGCGTAGTACACCACCGGAGTCGGCGCCAGGCCGATGTCGATCACCGCACAACCCGCGCGGCGCAGGCCCTCGGCCAATCCTGCGGCCAGTTCCGGGCCGGACAGGCGGCCATCGCGACCGATCACCACCTCGCGCAGGCCCTGCTCCAGTGCCACGGTACCGATGGCCTGGCCGATCAGCGCGGCGGTCTTCGGCGTCAGTTGGCTGCCCACCACGCCGCGGATGTCGTAGGCGCGGAAGATACCGGCCGCCAGTTCCTCGGCCGGAACCGGCGGCGGGGGCGGCGGTGCACTTTCAGTGGTGCTGGCCCCGGCCACCGGCGGCGGGGCCATCTGCAGGCTCTCGCTCAGGGTCGGGCCATGATCCGCTTCCGCCACGGCCGCACGCCGCGGCAGCGGCAGCGTCTTCGGCAGGCGGCCGCGACCCACCACCAGCAGTACGGCGATGAACGCCAGCAGCAGCGCAACGATGGCGCTGGCCAGCGAACCCAGGCCCAGCGGACCAGGTTCGATATTGGGTACCGCGGCCACCAGCCGCAACGGGGTACCCGGGATCGGCCGCGCCAGGACTTCGGCACTTTCGGCCAGGCTGGCATCGCCCAGGGCGACGAGGTCATGCGCGCCCTGGCGCAGGCCAAGGAAACCGGCCGATGGCGCACTCACCTGGTCCAGCGGCGAGGTCAGGCGCAGCAATGGCTGGCGCACGTAGAGCACTGCCGGGCCCAGGCTGCCCAGCGGCACCGGTGCCGCCAAGCCAAGACGATTGCCACCCCCATCGCGGACCACGCGCAGGCTGGGGCCGGCCTCGGCAAGCGCTCCTTCCAGCAACGCCAGGCGGGCATAGCCGAACGTGGCCGGGTCGGCGTAGGCATTGGTCAGATCGGCGGTCAACACTTCAGCATGCTCGACGCCGGTCCAGCTCTCGCGGACCGCGAGTGCCGCCGCAGCGGCATCGCCGGCCTGCAGCGCCTGCTGCACGCGCTCGTTCTTCAGCTGCTGCTGCAGCTGCTTCAGCTGGCCGGCGGCGGCCTCCTGCAGGCCCTGCACAGCCTGGTCGCGCGCAGCTTCCAGCGCCTGGCCGGTGGCCTCCTGGCGCCATTGCTGCACCGCTCTCCATCCGAACCAGCCGGCCAGCAGGACCAGCAGCACCCCCAGTAGTGGTGCACTGCGTCCCAACGACCGTCCCCGCTGTCCTTCCCCGATGCCGCTCATCGATGTCCCCTGTCAACGCACCCCGGTATGGCCGAATCCACCCGTTCCGCGCACGCTGTCGGTGAAAGTATCCACCACCTGCAGGCTGACGCGGGCAATCGGCACCACCACCAGCTGCGCGATGCGATCACCCGGCTCGATGGTGAACGCCTCGCGGCCACGGTTCCAGACGCTGATCAGCAGCGGTCCCTGGTAGTCGGCGTCGATCAGGCCGGTGCCATTGCCGAGCACGATGCCGTGGCGGTGGCCGAGCCCCGAACGCGGCAGGATCACCGCGCACAGGTGCGGGTCGGCGATGTGGATGGCCAGGCCACTGGGCACCAGCGCGGTGTCGCCCGGCTGCAGGGTCAGCGCGGTATCCAGCGCCGCGCGCAGGTCCATGCCGGCGCTGGCTTCGGTGGCGTAGGCCGGCAGCGGCCAGCTGTCGCCAAAGCGCGGATCGAGCAGCTTGACCTGCAGCGGGTGGGAAGTGGATGCCTGGGTCATGCCTGGAGTCTCCGCGCGATCAGCGCCAGCAGTTGTTCGGCCAGCTCGCGCTTGGAAGTGGCCGGGAATACCTGTTCGCCGTCCTGCCAGAAGGCCGTGGCGGCATTGTTGTCGCTCTCGAAACCGCCGCCACTGATGCCGACCTGGTTGGCGATCACCAGGTCCAGGCGCTTGTCGACCAGCTTGCCGCGCGCGTATTTCTCCACGTCGTGGGTCTCGGCGGCGAAGCCGACCACCAGCTTCAGCGACTGCGTCTGTGCAGCGACTTCGGCGAGGATGTCCGGCGTGCGCACCAGTTCGATCACCAGCGACTGGCTGTCGGCGGTCTTCTTCAGCTTCTGCGCGGCGACCTGCCGCGGCGTGTAGTCGGACACCGCGGCGGCACCGATATAGATGTCGGCGGGCAGCGACTTCAGTACGGCATCGCGCATCTGCGCGGCCGAGCGCACGTCGATGCGCTGCACGCCCGGCGGCGTCGGCAGCTGTACCGGACCGCTGACCAGCACCACCTGCGCGCCCAGCGCGGCGGCAGCGGCGGCCAGGGCAAAGCCCATCTTGCCGCTGCTGCGGTTGCCGACGTAGCGCACCGGATCGATGTCTTCATAGGTCGGGCCAGCGCTGATCAGCAGGCGCAGCCCCTGCAGCGCGTGGGTTTCCGGTGCGGCAACCGCCGCTGCAGCACTGCCATTGGCCGCCAGCGCGGCGACGATGTCGCCGGGCTCGGCCAGACGACCCGGACCGGATTCGCCTTCGGCCAGCGGACCGTCGACCGGGCCGATCACCTGCGCACCACGCTGGCGCAGCAGGGCGATGTTGGCCTGGGTGGCCGGATGCAGCCACATGCGATGGTTCATCGCCGGGCAGATCGTCAGCGGCGCGGTGCTGGCCAGGCACAGAGTGCTGACCAGGTCATCGGCGTGGCCCTGGGCCAGCCGCGCGAGCAGATCGGCGGTACCTGGGGCGACCACGATGCGATCGGCCCAGCGCGCCAGTTCGATATGGCCCATGGCCTGTTCGGCGGCGCTGTCCCACAACGTGGTGCGGGTCGGCTGCCCGGACAGCGCCTGGAAGCTGAGCGGAGTGACGAACTGCTGGGCACCGGCAGTCATCGCCACCTGCACCTGGGCACCGGCGTCGCGCAGGCGCCGCACCAGTTCCAGGGCCTTGTAGGCCGCGATCCCGCCTCCGACGCACAACAGCAGTTTCTGACCTTCCAGCGCGCGGGCCGGCGCGGGAGAAGCGTTGGGGGAGTCAGCCACCTGGAATTCCTGTGCAAACGAGGGCGCTAGCTTACCCGAAGGTCGGTAATGTCCCGGTGCCCGGTGCACATAGCGGGCGGCTATCAGCAGATGGAGCCCGCCTGCATTGACCCGGCATTCACCCGGTATCGGTTTCGGACCTTTCCTATACCTCCAGGGGCCTGCGCTTTTGCAGAATCAGGCATTGGCTGCCGCCCGCCGTGGCCTGTTCGATCTTCGAGGAACCGCGTGCGTCCACGCATCATCATTGCCGACGACCATCCCGTGGTCCTGCATGGCATCGCCATCGTGCTGCAGACCTACCTGATGGACATCGTCGGCAGTGCGCGTGACGGCGCCCAGCTGCTGAACCTGGTGGACCGCCACGACTGCGATGCAGTCCTGACCGACCTGTCGATGCCGGGTGCCGGCCCGGACGGTCCGGAGCTGATCGACGCGCTGCGCATGCGTCGCCCTGGCCTGCCGGTGGTGGTGCTCACCGGCGCCCGCCATCCCGGCCTGCTGGACGGCCTGCTGCGGGAGGGCATCAGTGGCCTGGTCGACAAGTGCGCCGATTTTGCCGAGCTGCCCCAGGCGCTGAACGCCGCATTGGCCGGGCACGTATTCGTCTCCCAGCAGCTGCGCCATCACCTGCAGGCCCGCGACCTGCTGTTCCCGCGCGAACCGGCACCGCTGTCGGCACGCGAGAAGGAAGTGCTGGATCTGCTGGCGATCGGCCTCAACGTGAACGAAGTCGCCAAGCGTTGTGGGCGCAGCCCGAAGACCATCAGCCGGCAGAAGGCCGAAGCCAAGCGCAAGCTGGGGCTGCAGAACAACCAGGAACTGTTCGACTACCTGCAGACCCGGCGCGACTGAGGTATCGACCGACCCGGGACCGCGGCAAGCCCCGATGGGAGACGCCGCCGAAGCTGGCGATGATGCAGGCATGCCCATCCATGACTGGCCCGAACAGGAACGCCCTCGCGAGAAGCTGATCGCGCGCGGGCCCACGGCACTTTCCGACGCCGAGCTGCTGGCCCTGTTCCTCGGCTCCGGCTTCGGCGGCCGTGATGCCGTGCAGACCGCGCGCGACCTGCTGCAGGCGCATGGCCCCTTGCGGGTGCTGCTCGACCGTCCTGCGGGCGAACTGGCCCGCTTGCCCGGGCTGGGCCCGGCGCGCAGCTGTACGCTGGCTGCCGGGCTGGAACTGGCCCATCGCTACCTGGCGGCTGAGCTGGAGCACGGCGAAGCGGTGGGCAACAATCCGGCGGCGGTCGGCCGCTACCTGCAGCACCGGCTGCGTGGCCAGGCCCGCGAGGTCTTCATGGCCCTGTTCCTGGACAACCGCCACCGCCTGATCGCCTGCGAAGAGCTGTTCCACGGCACCATCAACGCCGCGCCGGTCTACCCCCGCGAGGTGGTCCGGCGTGCCCTGCTGCACAACGCGGCGGCGGTGATCCTCAGCCACAACCATCCTTCGGGCGACCCTGAACCGTCCAGCGCCGATACCCGCATCACCGATGAACTGCAGCAGGCGCTGGCGATGGTGGACGTGCGCCTGCTGGACCACTTCGTGGTCGGCGAGGGCCGTCCCGTTTCATTTGCTGAACGGGGCCTGCTGTCCCCGCCCCAGCCTCGGCTGTTCGGCTGAGCGCGCCCCCTCCAGGCGCCACCGGCCGCCCCCGCAGGCATGTTCCGGTCAGCGTGGGCGAGGGTACATGCGCTAAAATGGGCGATTCCGCCGCTCATTCTCACAGCAGGCCTCGTGAAAAATCTCCTCCGCGCCCTGATCAGCCAAGGCATCGAAGCCTTGCGCGCCAATGGCACCCTGCCCGCCGACTCCCTGCCGCCGGACTTCGTGGTCGAGCGCCCGAAGACCCGCGACCACGGCGACTTCGCCACCAACGCCGCGATGCTGCTGGCCAAGGCCGCGCGCAGCAATCCGCGCGCACTGGCACAGGCTCTGGTCGAGGCGCTGCCGCGCAGCGAGGACGTCAGCAAGGTCGAGATCGCCGGCCCCGGCTTCATCAACTTCCACCTGGCCCCGGCCGCGTACCAGCGCGAAGCCGCGTCGGTCATCAAGGAAGCCCACGACTACGGCCGCAACCTGTCCGGCAATGGCCGCACGGTGGGCGTGGAGTACGTGTCGGCCAACCCGACCGGCCCGCTGCATGTCGGCCATGGCCGCGCGGCGGCCATTGGCGACTGCGTGGCGCGCGTGCTCGATGCCAACGGCTGGAACGCCAAGCGTGAGTTCTACTACAACGACGCCGGCGTGCAGATCGAGAACCTGGCACTGTCCACCCAGGCACGGATCAAGGGCATCGCGCCGGACCAGGACGGCTGGCCGGAAGGTGGCTACCGCGGTGAATACATCGTCGACGTCGCCCGCGCCTACATGGCCGGTGCCAGCGTTGATCTGGAAGGCAGCACCGTGGTGGGCGCCAAGGACCCGGACGACATGCAGGCGATCCGTCGCTTCGCCGTGGCTTACCTGCGCAACGAGCAGAACCTGGACCTGGCTGCCTTCGGCGTCGACTTCGACATCTATTTCCTGGAAAGCTCGCTGTACGCCGACGGCAAGGTGGCAGAAGCGGTGGCCAAGCTGCAGGCGTCGGGGCATACCTACGAGGAGGGCGGCGCGCTGTGGCTGCGCAGCACCGACTTCGGTGACGACAAGGACCGCGTGATGCGCAAGTCCGACGGCACCTTCACCTACTTCGTGCCGGACGTGGCCTACCACCTGTCCAAGTGGCAGCGCGGCTACGAGCGCGCGATCACCGAACTCGGTGCCGACCACCACGGCTCGCTGGCGCGTGTGCGCGCCGGCCTGCAGGCGATGGAAGTGGGCATTCCGCAGGGCTGGCCGGAGTACGTGCTGCACCAGATGGTCACCGTCATGCGTGGCGGCGAGGAAGTGAAGCTGTCCAAGCGTGCCGGCAGCTACTTCACCCTGCGTGACCTGATCGAGGAAGCCGGCCGCGATGCCACCCGCTGGTTCCTGATCGCGCGCAAGCCCGATTCGCAGCTGACCTTCGACATCGACCTGGCCCGCCAGCAGAGCAACGACAACCCGGTGTTCTACGTGCAGTACGCGCATGCCCGCGTCTGCAGCCTGCTGCGCCAGGCGCAGGAGAAGGGGCTGGTGTATGAACAGGCTGATGGCCTGGCCAACCTCGGCCGCCTGGCCGACGACGCTTCGCTGCTGCTGATGAACGAGATCTCGCGGTACCCGGAAGTGGTGGAGGCGGCCGGCGTGGCGCTGGAGCCGCATCTGGTGGCGCAGTACCTGCGTGAATTGGCGCACGCGTTCCACACGTGGTATCACGGGACGCCGGTACTGGTGGAAGATGCCGCCGATCGCAACGCCAAGCTGACCCTGGCCTGCGCTGCCCGCCAGGTGCTGGCCAACGGCCTCGACCTCCTGGGCGTCAGCGCCCCGGAAAAAATGTAAGCATCAGGAGACGCAGTACCCATGGCAGCACGACGCGGCAAAAACCAGGCACGACGCAACAGCAGCAGCCAGGGCACACCCGGATGGGTGTGGCTGGTCGCTGGCGTGGCGATTGCGGCCGTGGTGTTCCTGGCGGCGCCGAACCTGTTCAAGGGCGAAGGCGATGGCTTCCTTCGCGCCGGACCGCAGCCGAACCCGAACGCGCAACCGGCCCCGGTCGCTGACGCCGACAGCGATGTCGGCACCCAGCCGGCCGCACAGCCTGCTACGCCGAAGCCGGCCGAGCCGGAAAAGCCGGCCGCGACCCAGTACGACTTCTACACCCTGCTGCCGGGCAAGGAAGTTGAAATGTCCGACGCCGAACTGGCCGCCAGCGCGCGTGCCGAAGACCAGCGCCGGGCCAGGGCCGAAGCGCAGCGCGCGCAGGCTGCACTGGAAGGCAAGCCGGTTCCGCCGCCCGCGGCGCCAGCACCCACAGCCACGGCCAGCGTGGCCAGCACCGCCCCGGTGACCGCGACCAGCCGTCCGCTGCCGGCACCGCTGAGCGAACGCCCGGCGGCGGCAACACCTGCAGCCGGCACCCCAGCGGCGTCGACCAGCAGCGCCGCGGCCACGCCTGCAGCACGTGCGGAAGCCGCACCGGCAGCGACCGGTACTCCGGCAGCTGCTGCACCGGCTGCCGCCGACAACGCCCGCTACATCCTGCAGGCCGGTGCGTTCGGTGCCTCCGGCGATGCCGAGGCGACCAAGGCCAAGCTGGCGATGATGGGCCTGGCGGCACGCGTGGAATCGGCGCAGATCAACGGCAAGACCGTGTACCGCGTGCGTATGGGACCGTATGGGAGCGCCGGCGAACTGTCCGAGGCCAAGCAGAAGCTGGATGGCACCGGCCTGCAGGCGATGGCGATCAAGGCACAATAAGCCTGCCGCTGTGAACGAAAAAGCCGGGCAATGCCCGGCTTTTTCGTTCTGTAGAGTCGAGATCCTATGTTCGTGGTCAAGCCTGCTGGAAGCAGGCT
>NZ_JAOBZT010000065.1:0-23334 GCF_029839005.1 Stenotrophomonas sp. GD03958
GACCCGCGTTTGCTTTTGCTTTTGCTTTCTTCTGTTGATTCCGTGGTAGGACGCCGCCGCAATGTGTCCGTGGCCGGGTGGGTTGCGCAGGGGCGTGAGCCGCATGGATGCGGCGACCGAGCTTACATGGACGTACTTGCAGCGCCCCCTGCCCTGCCTCCCCACCCGGCCAAACCCATCAACCGAGCTTTCAGAGACCAACCCAACCCCACCACGGAGGGGCTCCGCCGTTCGCCGACCCTCGCCGAAGGCGCGCTTTTCCGCGCAAGAAAAAAATTTCCAACAGACGTGTCGATTCCCAGCCCCCTGGTTCGTTGTACCCAGTGAAGGGCACGCACCACGCGTCCCCACGGGAGACCGCAATGAAAGTGATGGTGATCGTGAAGGCCAACGCCGACTCCGAAGCCGGCCGCATGCCCAGCGAACAGGAACTGTCCGAAATGGGCGCCTTCAACGAACAACTGGTGGCCGCCGGCATCATGCTGGCCGGTGAAGGCCTGCACGCCACCCAGCGCGGTCGCCGCATTCACTTCGGCGGCGGGGCACCCAAGGTCGAGGCCGGTCCGTTCGGTCCTGCCAGCGAACAGATCGCCGGCTTCTGGTTGTGGGGGGTGCGGTCGCTGGACGAGGCCGTTGAATGGGCCAGCCGTGCGCCGTTCGGCGAGGGCGGCACGCTGGAACTGCGTCCCCTGATCTCCGCAGAAGACTTTGGTGAAGCCTTCACCCCCGAATTACAGCAGCAGGAACAGCGTCTGCGTGCACAGCTGGAAGGCTGACCCGATTCCTCTCCCAGCCGGGCACGCCCCGGCACTACCACCCTGAATCGCACAACGGAGTATTGCCATGAGACTGATTCCCTTCCTCGGCTTCAGCGGCCAGGCCCATGAGGCGATGGCGTTCTACGCCAAGGCACTCGGTGGCCAGGTCACCTCGGAAATGAAGTACCGCGACATGCCGCTCTCCGATGGCTCGCCGGGCTGCAACGAAATGCCACCGGAAACCCTCGACAACGTCGCGCACAGCCAGCTCGAGATCGGCAACGCCATCCTGATGGCAGCCGACGGCCCCGGCGGCGGCGAGGGTGGTTCGACCACCATCAATGTCGATGTGGACAGCATCGAAGAAGCCGAACGCGTGTTCGCGGCGCTGGCCGAAGGTGGCCAGGTGCAGATGCCGATCGCCGAAACGTTCTGGGCACATCGTTGGGGCATGCTGATCGACCGCTACGGCAAGCCGTGGATGGTCAACTGCATGAAGCAACCCTGATCCTGTCTCTTTCATCTACAAGGAGCTTCAACGATGAGTGCACCACAACCGCAGATGATCTTCGTCAACCTGCCCGTGCAGGACCTGGAGAAGTCGAAGGCGTTCTTCTCCGCGCTGGGCTACAGCTTCAACCCGACCTTCACCAATGACGATGCGGCCTGCATGGTCATCAGCGAGAGCATCTTCGTGATGCTGCTGACCCAGCCGTTCTTCAAGCAGTTCACCAACAAGGCGATTGCTGATGCGCACAGCCACACCGAGGTGATCACCTGCCTGTCGGCCGACAGCCGCAAGGCGGTGGACCTGTTGGTGGACAAGGCACTGGCCGCCGGCGCCAGCGAACCGCAGCCGGCGCGCGACCTGGGCTTCATGTACCAGCGCGGCTTCCAGGACCTGGATGGCCATCTCTGGGAAATCGCACACATGGACGGCGAGCCGGGCTGACGGCCGCCGCAAGGGAGAACCCACATGGCTTACGTGGATGCTTACGTGCTGCCGTGCCCACAGGACAAGGTGGCGGCCTACCGCCGCCTTGCCCGCAAGGCCGGCGCGGTGTGGAAGGACCATGGCGCGCTGCAGTACATGGAATGCGTGGCCGACGATGTGGAACCGGGCAAGAGCACCTCGTTCCCGCGTGCGGTCAAGGCGAAACCGGGCGAGACGGTGATCGTCGCCTTCGTGGTGTTCCGCTCGCGCGCGGCACGCGACCGCATCAACGCAAAGGTGATGGCCGACCCGCGGCTGGCGTCGCTGGGCCCGAAGGACATGCCGTTCGATACCAGGCGCATGTTCTGGGGCGGCTTCAAGCCGATTGTTGAAGCGTGAGCTGCGGCGCTTGTGCGGGCCGGGCGTGCGTGTTGTGATCGGCGCATGCTCGATCCCGCACTGACGCAGCGTCTGGAAACCCTCTGGCGGATGGAGTCGCCAGTGTTGATCGCGCGCCTGGCGCGGCTGCTCGGCGGTGATGTCGGCCGTGCCGAGGAGCTGGCCCAGGACACCTGGCTGGCCGCGCTGGAGCGCTGGCCGGAACAGGGCATCCCGGACAACCCCGGAGCCTGGCTGATGACCACCGCGCGCAACCGTGCCATCGATGTGCTGCGCCAGCACCAGCGGGTGACGCAGCAGCATGCGCAGTGGGGCGAGGAACTGCATCCGGCCGCGCTGCCGGCACCCGATGACAGCCAGGCGCTGGAGGATGACCTGGGCGACGATCTGCTGCGGCTGATGTTCGTGGCCTGCCATCCGGTGCTGCCGGCCGATGCGCGGGTGGCACTGACCCTGCGCCTGCTCGGTGGCCTGACCACCGTCGAGATCGCACGTGCGTTCCTGCAGCCGGAGCCGACCATCGCCCAGCGCATCGTGCGCGCCAAGCGCACCCTGGCGCAGAAGCAGGTGCCCTACGAGGTCCCGCGTGCTGACGCGATGCCCGAGCGGCTCGGATCGGTGCTGGAGGCGATCTACCTGGTGTTCAACGAAGGCTATGCGGCCAGCGCTGGCGATGACTGGATGCGGCCGGCGCTGTGCGAGGAGGCACTTCGGCTCGCGCGCATCATGGCGCACCGGTTGCCGGTGCCGCCGGTGCTGGGCCTGCTGGCCCTGATGGAGCTGCAGGCCTCGCGTGCCGCAGCGCGAACCGATGCGCAGGGCGTGCCGGTGCTGCTGGACCAGCAGAACCGCGCGCGCTGGGACTGGCTGCAGATCGAACGCGGGCAGCAGGTGCTGGCGCGCGCTCTGGCCGCCGGCGGCGACGATGATCCTTATGTACTGCAGGCGCGCATCGCAGCGTGCCATGCAGCGGCGCGTCGCGCCGAGGATACCGACTGGCCGCGAATTGCGGCGCTCTATGCACAGCTGCTGCAGGTGCAACCTTCACCGGTGGTGGCATTGAACCGGGTGGTGGCGATCCTGCGCAGCGAGGGCCCCTTTGCCGCCTGGGCGCAGCTGCAGCCCTTGCTGGTCGACGCGCGCCTGCGCGACTATGCGCCGCTGCAGGTGGTTCGTGGCGAGCTGTTGCAGGCACTGGGGCGTGAGCAGGATGCGCGTGACGCTTTTGGCGAGGCAGCTCGGCTCAGCCAGAACCGGGCCGAGCGCGGATTGCTGCGGCAACGGGCGGGCCTGCCCGGCACAGACTGAGCCGACAAGGACAGCACTTGTCGCCGCGCGCCTGAGCGGCTATGTTTCGCGCCCAGCGGACGCATCAGCGTCCGCATTCCGTGCGTATTGACCGAGGAGCGGTTGGATGTATTCAAGGACGAAGAGCGCATCGCGCGCTTTTGCGCGCCTGCTTGCCTGTGCCCTGTGCCTGGCCGTATGGCCGACGGCCGTGCAGGCCGCGGACAAATCGCAGCAGGCCTATTGGGCCGGTTTTGCCTATACCGCTGACGCCGCCGCCGTGCAGGCGACCACGCCACATGCGCATGCGGTGCTGGAACGGCGTGGCCTGGTCCCGCTGAACCAGACGCTGGCGCAGTCGCTCAAGCGCCGCGCACCGGCCCACCTGGAGCTGATCGACCAGCCGGTGGCGATGCTCGACGGCACCACCAGCGCCACCGTGCTGGCCGCCGCGCTGGACCGCGAACTGGTCTCGGTCGAGCCGATCGGTGACCAGTACAAGGTGTTGGTGGAAGTGGCGCTGCAGGCGTTGTTCTTCGACTTCCGCGAGCGCCAGGTGATCGCGTCCTATCCGCTCACGCTGCAACGCATCGACGTGCAGGACTACCGCCCGGACAACGACGATATCGACGCGATCGTCGCCGATCTGCTGTACGGCAGCGCCGATACCAGCCTGTCGCAGGTGCTGGCCGCCAGTCTCGCCCAGGCCAAGCTGCCCGATGCCGCCGTGCGTCGCCTGCAGGTCGGTGGCGTAACCCTGTCCGACGCGGTCCGCGCCAAGCTGCCCGACCCGAAGTGGGAAACTCCGCTGCGCGCCACGCTGGCCCATGAACTGTCCAAGACGCTGTCGTCCAATGCCGGCGTCGGCCTGCTGCCGCCGGCCTCGGGCCAGGCGATCGGTGGTGCGATGGCCGCCCGCTTTGCCGACGGCAAGGTCTACCAGCTGAAGATCCCCGAGCCGGACTACGTCATCACTGTGCAGGTCGATGCGCTGAAGAACGGCGTCATCAATGAAACCCCGGCGATGAAGACGATGCTGTTCGGCGCCTTCTTCACCGCCAAAGTGACCGAGCCCTTCTCCGGCAAGGTCTATTTCGAACAGCCGCTGCGCAAGGGGGCCACCAAGGTGGTGCCGGTCACGCAGTGGCAGGTCGACCAGTGGTCGGCCAGCTACGAAACCCTGCTGGCCGGGCTCGATGCCTTCGCCGGCGCCGCCGCCAAGCGTGCCGATTCGCGCGCTTGGCTGGACGAACAGAAGCCGGGCGGCCGCCCGTTGCAGCAGCAGACCCAAGCCCTTCAGGAGTTGATCAAGTCATGTCGTTGATGCGTACCATCCTGCTCATCCTCATCGCGCTGGTGGTGGCCTCGCCGGTCGCTGCGCAGACCGCGAGTTCGCGCGGCACCGGCTCGGCCAGCTACGGCCTGCGCCTGAGTGCCGACACCCGTGCCCAGGCCCTGAACAAGGCCAAGGTCAATGCACTGGAGGCGTACATCGCCGAAACCGGTGCGGCCAAGCTGCGCCTGTTCGAAGCGCGCCGCGCCGAGTTCATCGGCGAGATCGATCGCTACGTGCTCAGCGCCGTGCAGCTGTCGGACACCGAAGACAAGAAGGCCAAGACCTACACCGTCACTGTCCGCGCCGAGATCAACACCACCCTGCTGCAGACCAAGCTGGATGCGGGTTCGGCCGTGGCCGGTGCCACCGCCGCGCAGCGCTCGCTGCTGACCTTCCTGTTCATGGCGCGCTCGCAGGACACCGTGCAGTCGTTCCAGGACAAGGAATACCGCCGCGTCGACGCCAGCAGCAGCTACAGCGAGAACACCCGTGAGGGCGACAGCTTCCGCGGCAACTCGGTCAGCACCAACGGCAGCATCAACCAGAATGGTTCGGTGTCGGTCACCAGCGGTGGCAGCACCACCGCACGCGCCGACAACATCACCTGGAAGGTGGCCAACGCCGCCGAAGTGAACACCGCGATGACCGGTGCCTTCAGCGCCGCCGGCTACGAAGTGGTTGAAGCCGAATACGTGGAGGGCGAGTCGCGCGGCCTGCTCAGCATCGAGCGCATCCGCAAGGACTTCAGCACCGGCAACGACCTGGCCCCGGCCACCTTGCGTGATACCGCCAACGGCATCCGTGCGGCCAACATTCCGTACATCGCCGTCGGCACCCTCGACATCGGCATGCGCGACCGCGATCCGGCCAGTGGCAACACCCGCGTGTTCGTCACGGTCACCGGCAAGGTGCTGGACGTGACCGGTCGCTTCCCGCGCACCGTGTCGTCGGTGGGCCCGGTGCAGTTCTCCGGCACCGGCCCGAATGAAACCGTGGCCCGTACCAACGCGCTGCAGCTGGCTGCCGAAAAGGCCGCCCAGCAGATGATCAACGAACTGAACGTCAAGGCGGTCCGCTGATCCGCCGCCCCGGTGGGTGCCGAGCCCGCTCGGCATCGGCCTGGGGTTACCGATTCCCACGTGCCGCTTGGGCGGCCGTCTCTCCCAAAGGACATCCTCATGATCCGCAATACCGCTCTTGTCGTGGCCATCGCCGCCGCTACCCTGTCGATGCCGGCGCACGCCGGCCTGGGCAAGCTGAAGGACCTGGCCGGTGCCGCCACCGGCACCTCCAGCAGCAGCGCTTCCAGCGCCGCCGCCCCGGACGAAGCCGCGCAGGAAGCGCTGGTGCGTCGTTTCGTCAGCTCGCAGTCGCACTCGCTGCAGGCCCAGACCTCGTTTGCCCGTGCCTTCGGCCTGGCCGAGCAGGTGCAGCTGCTGGAAGCCGAGCGCCAGGCGCTGTCGTCGGGTTCGGTCAGCGTCGATGCGATGAAGAAGTCGGTGTCGGTCAGCGAAGCGGCGCAGGCTGCGATCAACGAGCGCCAGGCCGCGCAGCCGGAACTGAACGCTGAATCCAAGCAGCACTACGCCGAAGGCCTGGTCTCGCTGCTGGCGTCGGCCGCCGAAGCGCAGAAGCTCGGTGGCGAGGCCAGCAACTTCACCGCCGGCATGAAGAACCTGGGCGCGACCCAGCTGGCGACCGTCGGCCGCAAGCTGGCCGCCGGTGCGTGGGTGGCCAAGGAATCGCCGGGCTTCATCCAGGGCCTGTACGGCTCGACCAAGTCGGCCGTGACCTTCGCCAGGAAGAGCAAGGTGAAGGTGCCGTCCAACGCCGATTCGATGCTCGACACGCTCTGATCCGAGGCGAATCTTCATGCGTATGACCTACCGTTTGATCGGCCTGGGCCTGGTTGCCGCGCTGCTTGCAGCCTGTGGCGAGCAGGACGCCCCGGCTGCCGCGCCCGCCAAGGAAAAGGCAACCAGTGCACTGGCCAGCAATACGCCAGTGGAAGCGGCGCCCCTGCGTGGCACGCCGGATTTCGGCGGCACCACCCAGGTCGCGCGCGAGGCCGACGGCATCGGCAGCACCCCGGAACTGGCGGTGCTGGCGGCGTTGCAGTCGGCGGTGGCGCAGGTCAACGGCGTACGCGTGGCCAGCCAGATGCAGGGCCTGCGTGCAGGCCTGCATGTGGATGTGGATGACGAACACGTCGGCGACATCCGCGCCGACGCGTTCACCCAGCAGATGATCGCCGGCTCGCAGGGCGCGGTGCTGGGCTATGAAATCCTGTCGCAGGAAGAAGTGCGGCAGCTGGACGAGGAAACCATCGCCCGCGTGCGCGCCAGCGACGAAGGCTGGAGCTTCAAGGGCTCGGCGTCGGCCAGTGCGTCCGGCGAAGCCTCGGCCAAGAGCGGTTCGGCTTCGGCCAGTGTCAAGCAGAGCTACGACGAGAAGGTCAACGTCGAAGCCAAGCGTGGCGCCAGCTCGTTCGATTCCGACGTGACCCACCGCAGCATGCGCAGCTACTGGAAGGTACGCGTACGTGCCCAGATCGCCCAGTACCGCGCACCGGACGAGCAGGGCAAGCCGAAGATCGTGGTCGCGCTGCCGCGTACCAAGGCCGGCAGCTATGCCGTGGGCGATGGCCGCGTGAGCGCCGATGAAGTGGCCGACGCGATCCGCGCACGCCTGTCCGACACGCTGACCCAGACCCAGCGCTTCATCGTGCTGGACCGTGAGTTCGGCGACGAACTGCAGGCCGAGATCGACCACATCAACAGCGGCAACGTGCGTTTGCAGGACACTGCCCGTGTCGGCCAGCAGCTGGCGACCGACCTGATCCTGATCCCGACCATCGAACGCTTCGAGTACCCGCGCAGCGTGCGCAACCTGCGCATGTCCGACCGCCAGGTGACCTCGTACTCCGGTGGCGGCCGCATCACCCTGCGCCTGGTCAACGCCACCACCGGCCAGGTGGTGATGTCCGACAGCTTCGACCACCAGCTGGCCTCGACCGGGCCCAGCACCCTGCCGCGCGTGGTCAACGGCCGCAACATGGCCGCGGCGATGATGGAATCGCTGTCGGGCCAGATCGGCACCAGCATCGTCACCACGCTGTTTCCGGTGTCGGTGGTGTCGGTGGACGGTGACCAGGTGGTGCTGAGCCAGGGCGGTGACACCGTGCAGGCCGGCCAGCGCTGGCAGGCCGTGCGCCTGGGCGAGGAACTGAAGGACCCGCAGACCGGCCGTTCGCTGGGCCGCAGCGAACACCCGTGCTGCACCATCCGCATCGACCGCGTGGCCGCACAGACCTCGTACGGCACCATCGAAGACGGCGTTGACGCGATGCGCGGCGGCTTCCGCCCGGGCCAGATCGAACTGCGCCAGAAGCTGGGCAGCAAGCCGGCGGCCGCCGCAGCCGCAGCGACTGCCCCGGCCGCTCCCGCAACTGCCGCACGCCCGGCCGCCAAGCCGAAGCCCAAGCCCGCTGCCGCGCCGGCCGAAGACCCGAACTGGTAACAGGCTCAAGCAACACACCGATGGGGTCAGAGCCCTTTCCCGCCGGGAAAGGGATCTGACCCCTTCCTGTTTCAGTCCGTGTCGACCAAGGTCGACACCCACCAACAGCAGCGGGAAGCTGTCGAAGGCGGGGTGGGTCCGGTTGCGGGGGGCACTTCAAGGACGGGTTTACGGCGTCCCCCGCAACCGGACCCACCCCGCCTACCCTCAGGAAACCAGCCTTTGCTGTTGCTTCGGCTGTTGCCGTTGTTTCGGCAGGTGCAGGGCGCAGCCCTGCCGAATCCCATTACACTCCAGAAGGATTTCCTGCTGGAGAGAGCAATGAAACGAGTAGTACTGGGCGTGCTGGCCCTGTCGGTGTCGAGCGCACTGATGGCGGCCACCCCGAAATTCGACGGCGCGCGGATCTCCGCCGACGTCAAGGAACTGGCCTCCGACGCCTACGAAGGCCGCTCCCCGGCCACCGCCGGCGAAGAAAAGACCATCGCCTTCCTCAGCAAGCAGTTCGCCGATGCCGGCCTGCAGCCGGGCGGTGACCTCAAGGATGGCAAGCGCCTGTGGACCCAGGCCGTGCCGCTGCGCAAGGGCGACATCGTCGGCGCACCGCAGCTGGCGCTGCACCAGGGCGGCAAGACCCTGCCGCTGGAGCAGGGCAAGCAGATTGCCGTGCGCGCCGCCATGAACGGCGCCAGCAACGTCGATATCAGCAAGGCGCCGCTGGTGTTCCTCGGCTACGGCGTGAAGGCCCCGGAGCGCAACTGGGACGACTTCAAGGGCGTGGACCTGAAGGGCAAGATCGCCGTCGTACTGATCAACGACCCGGACTTCGAGACCGGCCAGGGCGACTTCGACGGCAAGGGCATGACCTACTACGGCCGTTGGACCTACAAGTACGAGGAAGGTGCACGCCAAGGCGCGCTGGGCGTGCTGATCGTGCACGAGACCGCACCGGCGTCGTACGGCTGGGCCACCGTGGCCGGCTCCAACACCAACACCATGTTCGACGTGGTGCGCGACAACCCGGCCGACAGCCACCCGCTGCTGGAAGGCTGGATCCAGCGCGATCTGGCGGTGGAGCTGTTCCGCTCGGCCGGCCAGGACTTCGAGGCGCTGAAGAAGAAGGCGCAGCAGCGCGACTTCACCCCGGTGCCGCTGACCGGCGCCAGCCTGGACGCGAAGTACGCGGTGAAGACCGAAGTGATCACCTCGCACAACGTGGCCGCACGCCTGGAAGGCAGCCGCCACCCGGACGAGACCATCGTCTACAGCGCGCACTGGGACCACATCGGCGTGGGCGAGCCGGACGCGCGCGGTGATCGCATCTTCAACGGTGCGCTGGACAATGCCAGCGGTACTGCCTCGCTGATCGAGCTGGCCCGTGGTTTCGCCAAGGCCAAGCGCCCGGAGAGGTCAGTGCTGTTCCTGGCAGTCACCGCCGAGGAAAAGGGCCTGCTGGGTTCGGAGTACTACGCCACCCATCCGCTGTACCCGCTGGAAAAGACCGTGGCGGTGATCAACATGGATGGCATGGCGCCGTTCGGTCCGTCGCGCGATTTCGGCATCTACGGCGCCGCGCGCTTCGAGCTGCTGGACCAGCTGAAGGACGTGGCCAAGGGATGGGATATCCGCTACACGCCGGACCCGAAGCCGGAAGCGGGCCTGTTCTTCCGCTCCGATCACTTCCCGTTCGCCAAGCGTGGCGTGCCGGCACTGTCGTGGTCGGCCGGCCAGGACTGGGTGGACGGTGGCGTGGCTGCGGGCAAGAAGGCCTCGGAAGACTACACCGCCAAGCGCTACCACCAGCAGGGCGACGAATGGCAGCCGGACTGGGTGTTCGCCGGTGCTGCCCGCGACCTGGAAGTGCTGTACACGCTGGGCAACCAGCTGGCCAACTCCCGTGCCTGGCCGAACTGGAGCAAGGACGAGTCGTTCCGCGCCGTACGCGACGCCAGCGCCGACCAGCGCGAATAAGAAGCACCGGTAGTGCCGGCCGCTGGCCGGCATTGCTGCGAGGCTTGCGGCGATGACGGGGTGCCGGCCAGCGGCCGGCACTGCCAGAGCCGCTTCCATCCCCGCTTTCCCGCCCTTCGTCGCAGCCCGCTTGCTTGCCCGGCGGGCCGCCCTATGCTCGGCTCACCCCCTTCCTCCAAGGCGCCGCCGTGTTCGCCAGCCTTTCTCTCCTGTTACGTCATCTGCTGGCCTGGGCTGCGGCGCTGTTCGTCGCAGGCATGGTCTGGAGCGGCATCTTCAGTGGCATGAACGATGGCCCGGGCTGGATTTTCGGCCTGCTGGCGATGTTCCTGATCATTTCCGCGCTGGGCAGTGCCATCACCCATATCCGCCGCGTCTGGCTGGTGGCCGGTCGCCTGGATGCCACCACCTTGTCCGGGCGCCAGCGCCGCCAGATCGAACTGCCGATGGACGCCGGCCACGCGTTCTCGGTAGTGGAAGCGGCCATCGCCGAACTTCCCCGCGTGGAGGATGTGGAAAGCTCGGCCGGCAGCCTGCAGGTGCGCGCCTATGTTCGCCGCGTGGATCTCTGGAATGGGCGTCAGCCCTCGCGCTGGAACCTGCCCGCGCGGCTGGCGATCAAGCGCAACAGCGTGCTGGCCACGGTCACCCCGGGACAGGGCACCAGCACGGTCACCCTGCTGTTCGAGCCGGATGCTGGCTGGTGGGCCGATCTGCTGGCGCTGGATGAGGGAAGCAACTTCGAGAACGCCGAAGCGGTCACGCGTGCGATCAGCCGTCGCGTGGCCGACCAGCGACGTGACGAGCAGGCGGCCGCCGAGCAGACCCAGGTGGAAAAGGAGCTGTCGGTGGCGCGCCTGAACCTGCTGCATGCGCAGGTGGAGCCGCACTTCCTCTACAACACGCTGGCCAATGCGCAGGTGCTGACCCGCACCGACCCGGCACGTGCCGAGCAGATGCTCGGCCACCTGATCCAGTACCTGCGCAGCTCGTTGCCACAGGTGGACGAATCGGTCTCCACGCTGGGAGTGGAGCTGGAACGCACCCGCGCCTACCTGGAGATCCTGCGCATCCGCATGGGCGCCCGGCTGGCGGTGGAAGTGCAGGTGCCCAATGAACTGCATGGCGTGCATCTGCCGGCGATGGCGTTGCAGACACTGTTGGAAAACGCGATCAAGCACGGCCTGGAACCCAAGCCCGGCGGTGGCACGATCTGGATCCTCGCGCGTGGTTTCGATGACCACGTGACCGTGACCGTCGCCGACGACGGGCTCGGCTTCGGTCAGGGCACCAGCGGTACCGGCATCGGCCTGAAGAACCTGCGCGAGCGCCTGCGCCTGACCTGCGGTGAGCAGGCCGGTGTGGCGATCGTGGCCAATTTCCCCAGCGGCGTGGCCGCGACCATGACCCTGCCGCAGTCGCACAAGGAGCGCAGCCATGCCGCTTGAGGCACTGATCGCTGAAGACGAAGAACTGCTGCGGCAGTCGCTGGTGGAGCAACTTCGCCGGCTGTGGCCGGACCTGAAGCTGGTGGCCGAGTGCGAGGACGGCGCCAGCGCGCTGGAGCAACTGGCCGAGACGCAGCCGGACATTGCGTTCCTCGACATCCGCATGCCCGGCATCAGTGGCATCGAAGTTGCGCGCTCGCTGTCCGAGCTGAGCCCGCGTACCCAGGTGGTGTTCGTCACCGCCTATGACCAGTACGCCATCGACGCGTTCGAGCAGGGCGCGATGGATTACCTTCTGAAGCCGGTCAGTGACGAACGCCTGCTGGCGACGCGTGAGCGCATCCTGTCGCGGCTGCCATCGACGCGCCAGGATGACGCCGTGCTTGAACGCCTGCTGCAGCGGCTGGGTCCATCGCAGGGTGCTGCCGAGCGCCCGCCGCTGGCCTGGATCACTGCCAGCAACGGCCGCGAGACGCAGCTGATCATGCTGGAAGATGTCGCCTACTTCCGTGCCGACAACAAGTACACCACCGTGGTCACCGCTGCCGGCGAGAGCCTGTTGCGCACGCCGTTGCGCGAACTGCTGAAAGTGCTCGACCCGCAGCATTTCCGCCAGATCCACCGCTCGACCATCGTCAACATGAAGGCCGTGGCGGCGGTCAGCCGCGACGATACCGGGCGGGGCGTGCTGCGCCTGCGCGGCCGAACGGAAACGCTGGTGGTCAGCCAACCGTTCATGAGCCTGTTCCGCGGCATGTAGCCGCAGCCGCATCCCCCCCTGCACCGAGGAATGAACATGTCCCGTCTGCTGATTGCGTGCGTTGCCGTGCTGGCACTGGCCGGCTGCGAAAAATCCCGCAACACCTCGATCACCCGCACCCATGCCAACGGCGTGGACACGCTGTACAGCAAGAGTACGGTGGTCGACGGCGAGGCGCGCTTTCAGTGCATTGCCAGCAGCAGTGGCCACTGCCATTACCTGGTGCTGGACCCAGCGTGCAGCACCGATGCCGCGTGCACCACGCCGCCGCTGCGTCGGTTTGCGGTTGCGGCAGGCAAGACCGAGGCCATGCGTGGCCTGCCCGACGGCTTCCGCCAGTGCGTCAGCCAGGACCCGATAGAACACTGCCACCGCGAGTGATCACGGTGGCAGTGTGGATCCCCCCGCTTCGCTGAAGGGTCAGTAGGCAGGCTGCAGCGTCAGCTCGTGATGGTGTTCGGTTTCGCCGACGTGGTTCAGGCGTCCGACCAGCTCCGAGTGCTGCTTCATCCGCCCGATCTCGGTCATGATGCGGATGTCCTCGTGGCGCAGTTCGCGCTTGGTGGTGACCGCCTGCTTGTAGTCCAGCACTTCCGGGTAGTGCTCGGCCAGGTCCAGTGCCTCGGCCACGTGCTCCACGCTGTCGGCCTTGGAACTGATGCGGGCGCGGCTGTTGAAGGCCTTCATCCAGCGCTCGAAGCCGGCTTGCTGATCGAACATGTTGGCCATGAACCAGATCACGAACAGGATCGATACCCATGAGCCGAACACGATCACCACGCGGGTGAAGGTGATATGGAAGTCATCGCGCCACAGGTAGTTGGCGATCAGGCCCAGGATCAGCAGAGAGGCTGCCTGCCAGCCGATGATCGATGCGATCAGCCACTGGCACTTGGCCTGGGCCAGCACCGCCACTTCATCGCGGATCTGCTGCTCGCTGAGGTTGCGCCAGTGCGCCACCTGTTTGTCGAACGGGCTGCTGTAGAGCTCGTTGTCGCGAAGCAGAATTCCCAAACCCTTGAACAAAGCAATCATGGCTGGCTCCTTGTGGAACGTGCGTCGATCAGCATTGGACGGTGTGGCGGGTCCAGTTCTAGCACTTCCAGCGGGCGGTGCAACGGGGGCAATGCCAAGCGGTGCAAGGGTTTGCCCGGCGGGGGTGAAAATTGATGCATTGCATCATCGCGGTCACACCCTGCGACAGGATGTCGCAGGGTGAAACGTGCTGCGGCCGCACATGAAACGGTCGCTGAGCGGGGAGGCTCGCCGCCTGCGCCGTGATCGCGGAGAATCGGGGCCGACCGCGCAAGATGCGACCGTTCTTCCGACTTTCCTGGACCCGTGATGCCGGCTTTGCTGCAGCGACTCTACCGCCCCGTCACCGCGCCGATCCGGCGCTGGGTACTGGACGCCTTCCCGCGCGGCCAGAGTGGCATCGACTACGACCATCCGCAGGGCGACCCGGGCTGGTTCGGCCCGGACAGCGTCACCTGGCGGCTGCACGCCGAATTTCCCTCGATGCTCGCCGGTGGCCTGTGCGCGCTGATGCTGCAGACACTGCACCCACGCGCGCTGGCCGGGGTCTACGACCACTCCAATTTCCGCCAGGACCTGGTGGGACGCCTGCGCCGCACCACCGCCTTCGTTGCCGGCACCAGCTACGCGCCCACTGGCGAAGTGGAGGCGCTGGTGGCCAAGGTGCGCCGTATTCATGCACGGATCCGCGGCCAGACCGCGCAGGGCGAACCCTACGCCGCCGACGATCCGCAGTTGCTGACCTGGGTGCACGTGACCGAAGCCTTCGGGTTCCTGCAGGGTTTCCGCCGCTATGGGCGCGAGGTGCCGGGGGACATCGCCGACCGCTACTACGATGAGTACCGCCGTGTGGCCGAGGCGCTGGGTGCAGTGGATGTGCCGTGCAGCGAAGCCGAGGTGGCAGCGTACTTCTGCGCGCGGCAACCGGAGCTGCGTGTGGACGAGCGCTCGCGTGAAGTGCTGGAGGTGTTGTCCGGCGTGCGCCTGCCGGTACCGGTGCCGGGGCTGTCGCGCGAAGTGTTTCTGGGTGCAGGCGCGGCGCTGCTGCCGGACTGGGCCGAGGGCATGCTGGAACGCAATGGTCGCCAGCGTGCGCAGGCGGCAGCTTCAGCGAAGTTGATGCAGGGCATGGCGCCGCTGTTCCGCCGCGCGCTGCCCGATGGCCTGGCCAGCCGCGCCTGCGCGCGGATGGGCGTGCCGGTGGAGATCCTGCGCGAGTGGCCCGCAGTTGCCTGGTAGGTGCCAACCTTGGTTGGCACGCTTTTCGCGGTGCCGCAGAAGCGCCAACCAAGGGTGGTATCTACGCGAGCGGGTTCCGCAGCAGATCCATGCCATGCATGGATGCGTGTCACCGCGCCGACTTCAACCCACGCAACAGCAGGTCCAGCGCCGCCGTCGCCTGACGCAGTCGCGCATCACCATCCTCTCCTTCGGCGATCCAGAACGCGGCCTCGGCCAGGCTGCCGTAGATCAGCGACGCCAGCGCCTGCGCATCCACCGGTGCTACCACGCTCTGCGTGATCAACTGTTCGATCAACCGCTGCATCGAGTGCACGCAGTGGCGCTGCGATTCCGGTGAGGCGCCACCGAGCACCGCACGTGCATCGCGCAGCACGATGCGCTGGATCTCCGGTTCCAGCGCCATCTCCAGATAGGCGCGGCATCGCTGCACGAAGCCCTCCCAGGCATCGTCGGCGCTGTCACTGATCGCCTGCAGGCGCTGGTCGGTCTCGGCATCCAGCTGGGCGACCACTGCGGCCAGCAGCCCCTTCTTGTCGCCGAAGTGGTGGTACAGCGCACCGCGGGTGAGCCCGGCCTGGGCGGTCAGGTCATCCATCGAGGTGGCGGCATAGCCATGCGCGCTGAAGACGCGACGGGCGGTGGCCAGCAGGGTGGCGCGGGTTTCTTCCATCTCGGCGCGGGTGCGACGAACCATCCGGAACTCCTTACATACACAATGCATGATTGTTTACATACGGCGCGTATGAATGTAGCCTCTTATTCATACGTTCTGTATGTATTGTCGTGGCGCGCCGTGCGCCAGGCAAGTCGCTGCCCTGGAGATCCTGATGGCCACCCCCTATCGCGACCTGTTCGCGGCCCCCGGCACCGCCGGCCTCGCCCTGGCCGGGTTGCTGGCACGCCTGCCGCTGCCGATGACCGGTATCGGCATCATCACCCTGCTGTCGCAGCTGCGCGGCAGCTATGCACTGGCTGGTGCGGTGTCGGCCACGTTCGTGCTGACCTACGCGCTGCTGTCACCGCAGGTGTCGCGCTGGGTTGACCACCGGGGCCAGGGCAGGGTGCTGCCGTGGGCCACGGCGGCCAGTGCGACGGGGCTGCTGTTGCTGCTCGCGTGCACGCTGCTGGCCGCGCCGGACTGGACGCTGTTCATTGCGGCGATGCTGGCCGGTTGCATGCCCAGCGTGTCGGCGATGGTGCGCGCGCGCTGGACCGCGATCCATCGCGGACGCGCGCAGCTGCAGACCGCGTATTCGCTGGAGACCGTGTTCGACGAGGTGACCTTCATCGCCGGGCCACCGCTGTCGGTGGGATTGTCGGTTGCAGTGTGGCCGCAGGCGGGCGTGCTGGCGGCAGCATTGCTGCTGGTGTTTGGAGTGGCCGCACTGGTAATGCAGCGTGGCACCGAGCCGCCGCTGCAGCACCGCGAAGGTGCCGCACCCTCGCGTTCGTTGCTGCGGCAGCCGGAGATCCGCTTGCTGGCGTTGCTGATGCTGGCGATGGGCGTGATTGTGGGCACCGTCGACATCACCAGCGTGGCGTTCGCCGAAGAGCGGGGCCAGCCGCTTGCCGCCAGCGCGGTGCTGTCGGCCTATGCGCTGGGCAGCTGCACAGCGGGCCTGCTGTTCGGTGCACTGAAGCTGCAGGCACCGTTGCCGCGCCTGTTGCTGGCCGGCGCAGCGGCCACCGCACTGACCACGTTGCCGTTGCTGTGGGTGGGCAACCTGCCTGCACTGGCCTTTGCCGTGCTGCTGGCCGGGGTGTTCTTCGCGCCGACGATGATCGTGGCGATGTCGCTGGTCGAACAGCACGTGCCCGAATCGCGCCTGACCGAGGGCATGACCTGGTTGCTGGCCGGATTGAACATCGGCGTGGCGCTGGGTGCGGCGCTGTCCGGCCAGAGCGTCGATGCGGGGGGCGTGCGCAGCGGCTTTGTCGTTGCGCTGTTGGCAGGCGGTGGCGTGCTGCTGTTCGCCATGCTCGCGCAACGTGCACTGCGCCCGTCTGCTGCATCCACATCCCCTGAAGGAATCATCCCGTGAGCGGTTCATCGCCTGCGCACGCCGCGCCTGTGCCCCGCCATCCGTGGTGGGCAGTTTCCGCCGTCGGCCTCGCCACCTTCTCGGTGGTCACCACTGAAATGCTGCCGGTGGGCCTGCTTACCCCTATCGCCGAAGATCTCGGCGCGTCCACTGGTACCGCCGGTCTGATGATCTCGCTGCCGGCCCTGCTGGCGGCCCTGTTCGCACCGCTGGTGGTGATCGCAGCCGGTGGCATCGATCGTCGCCGCATCCTGTGCGCGCTGCTGGGGCTGCTGCTGGTCGCCAACCTTGCATCGGCGCTGGCACCGGGCATCGGCTGGCTGTTGGCCGCGCGCGTGCTGGTGGGGTTCTGCATGGGCGGCATCTGGGCCATCGCCGGTGGGCTGGCAGCGCGCCTGGTACCTGCGCAACGCATGGGCCTGGCCACCTCGATCATCTTCGGTGGCGTGGCCGCGGCATCGGTGCTGGGCGTGCCACTGGGCGCGCTGATCGGGGATGCATTGGGCTGGCGCAGCGCGTTCGTGGCGCTGGCGTTGTTCAGTGCGGCGGTGATGCTGCTGCATCTGCGGGTCGTTCCTGCGTTGCCTGTCAGTACATCGGTGCGGCTGCGGCAGTTCGTGCAGCAGCTTGGCCAGCGCGACCTGCGGCGTGGCCTGTGGCTGACCGTGCTGCTGGTGTCCGGGCACTTCATCGCCTTCACCTATGTGCGGCCGCTGCTGACGTGCCTCTCCAGCATGGATGCGTCGTGGATCGGTGCACTGCTGTTTGCCTACGGCCTGGCTGGCATCGCCGGCAACTTCATCGCCGGGCCGCTGGCAGCACGCCATCCACGTGGCACGGTGCTGGCGATCGCATCGGGCCTGATGCTGACGCCGCTGTTGTTCCTGTGGGTGGGAAACACACCGTCCGCTGGCATCGCGGTGCTGCTGCTGTGGGGCCTGGCCTATGGCGGTGTATCGGTGGGCCTGATGAGCTGGATGATGAAAGCGGTGCCGCAGGCCGTGGAGATCGCCACCGCGCTGTATGTGGGTGTATTCAACATCGGCATCGCGCTCGGGGCGTGGGGCGGTGGACTACTGCTGGATGGCATCGGGCTGCACGCCACGCTGTGGGCTGCGGCGGTGTTGGCGGGGAGTGCTCTGCTGATGGTTGCCACCACCGGCAGGTAGATCCGTGCCATGCCAACCAAGGTTGGCACCCACCGGAGCGGGGCATGTGCCGACCAAGGTTGGCCGCTACCGGGAAATGAAACGGGCGCCTTGCGGCGCCCGTTCCAGTCAGGTCACCACACCTTGACCCGCTTGTCCGGGGCCAGGTACAGCTTCTGGCCTTCCTTCACGTCGAACGCCGGGTACCACGCGTCGATGTTGCGCACGGTGAGTGCGCGGAACTGGCCCGGTGCATGCACATCGGTCAGCAGCGAGTTGCGCAGCGCCTGCTCGCGGCTCTTGCTGCGCCAGGCCTGGGCAAAGCCGAGGAAGAAGCGCTGGTCCGGGGTGAAGCCTTCCAGGGTCTGGCCCGGCTTGCCCTGCAGCGACAGCTGGTAGGCGTCGTAGGCGGTACCCAGGCCGGCCACGTCGGCGATGTTCTCGCCCAGGGTCAGCTTGCCATTCACATGCACGCCCGGGAACGGCTCGTAGCTGCTGAACTGCGCGGCCAGCGCATCGCCGGCGGCGTTGAACTGCTTCAGGTCCTCGGCGGTCCACCAGTTGTGCAGCTTGCCGGTTTCATCGAACAGTGCGCCCGCGTTGTCGAAACCGTGGCTGATCTCGTGGCCGATCACGGCGCCGATCGCACCATAGTTCACCGCGTCGTCGGCGGCGCCGTCGAAGAACGGCGGCTGCAGGATCGCGGCCGGGAACACCAGGCGGTTTTCCAGCGGCACATTCATCGCGTTGATGGTCTGCGGCAGCATCGCCCACTCGCCGTGGTCGACCGGCTTGCCCAGCTTGGCGATGTTGCGCTGGTACTCGAACAGCTCGGCGCGCTGCGCATTGCCCAGCGGGTCATCACGGTGGATCTCAAGGCCGGTGTAGTCGCGCCACTTTTCCGGATAGCCCATGCCCACGGTCAGGCCGGCCACCTTCGCCTTGGCGCTCGCCTTGGTCTGCGGCGACATCCACGCCAGCGCGTCGATGCGCTTGGCGAAGGCGGCAATGATGTTCTTGGCCATCTCGTCCGCGCGTTCCTTGGTCTTCGCGTCGAAGTGCTTTTCGACGTAACGCTTGCCGATCGCTTCGCCCACTGCGTGGTTGGCATCGTCCACCGCGCGCTTCCAGCGGTCGCTCTGCTGCGGCGTGCCGCTCAGCGCGGTGCCGTGGAAGGCGAAGCGGGCATCGGCGAATTTCTTCGGCAGGTAGGCGGCGGCACGGTCCAGCGCGTGGAAGGCCAGGTAGTCCTTCCACACCTCCAGTGGCTCGGTGGCGACCAGCCTGGACAGGCCGGCCACGGCCTTGGGCTGCCAGACGATGAAGTCCTGCTGCTTGCCCAGCGCGGCCGCGTCGAGGAAGGCGTTCCAGTCCATGCCGGGCGCCTTGGCATTGAAGTCGGCCTGGGTCCAGGGATTGGCACCCTTGGTCACATCATTGGTTTCTTCCTGGGTGGCATGTGCCTGCGCGATCTTCGTCTCCAGCGCGAGAATGCGTTGTGCCTTGCCGGCCGGATCGGCGACGCCGGCCAGCTGCAGCATCTGTGCGATGTAGGCCTGGTACTGCTTGCGCAGTTCGGCCATGCGGCCGCCGCCCAGGTAGAAATCGCGGTCGGGCATGCCCAGGCCGCCCTGCACCAGGTACGGCGCATTGCGGTCCGGCTGCAGCAGGTCCACCGACACCCACAGGCCGAACAGGCGGTCGGTGTAGAAGTTGGTCGCATTGAGCAGGTCGACGTCGGCGCGCACATCGCCGCCCAGGGCGCGTGCCAGGCCGGCCTTGTCGGTGATGGCATCGATCGCCTTCAGCTGCGGCTCCACGGGTGCAACGCCGCGCTGCTCGATGCCGGCCTCGTCCATGTAAGCGGCGTAGTAATCGCCGATCAGCATGTCGTCACCGCTGGCCTGGGTGTTGCCGGCGGCCCCTTCGAGAATGGCGCGGGTGTCGGCCAGGGTCTTCTCGGCAATGACGTTGAAGCTGCCGAAGCGCGACCGGTCGGCCGGAATCTCGGTGTTCTTGACCCAGGTGCCGTTGGCGAAGCCAAAGAAGTCATCGCCGGCGGCAATGCTGCGGTCCATGCCGCTGGCATCGAAGCCGAAGCTGCCCAGCATCGGCTTGGCCGCAGCGGGGGTGGCATCGGCCGGCGCGGTGGCCGTGGCGGCCGGCTCGGCCGGGCGGTCACAGGCGGCCAGGGACAGGCTGGCAACGATGGCCAGCGCCAGGGTGGGACGGCGCAGCTTGGACATGGACTTCTCTTGCGGCGGAAAACGCCAAGTCTAATCTGCGCCGGCCCGCCTGGCGGCCCTGTGCTGCGTCCTGTGCTGTGCAGGATCTGGCTGAACACGTGGAACCGACCTTCACGCCGTGAGCGACGTGGTGCATGCTGGACCCTGGAACCCTGCGCGGACACGGGGAGGTGGCCATGCGGGGGTGGGTCAGGCGTCAAGAATGGCGTCCACCGGCCGTTGAGGTCGGGGACGTGGAGGATTCGTTCGCGCATGAAGCCAGCCGACTGCACAAGGAACACCCGCCGATGCCCGCGCTGAAACGCGCGTTGGCCCGGCCGCTGCGCGCCATTACCTGGGGCGGAGTGCTGCTGGGCGTGCTGCTGGTCACCGGGCTGACCCTCATGCTGGTCAATGACTACCACCGCCGTCTGGAAGCGGCGCAGCGCCAGAGCCGCGCGCTGGCGGTGGGCAGCGAGCGCCTGCTGGCGCTGGAACTGCGCAACCTGGAGCGGGCCATGTCCGGCATCGCCGCCGACGCCGCCGAGCTGTTCCGCAGCGTGCCGGCGCAGGCGCCGGCCCTGCTGGATGCATCCATCGGCGGGGTGCTGGGCCGGCATGCCGAACTGCACAGCATCGCCGTGCTCGACCGCCATGGCCGACCGCTGACGGCCGGCGAGGGCGACCTGCAGCTGCCGCTGTGGACCGACCCGCAGCGTCGTGGCCAGGGCAGCGCGCTGTACATCGGCCCGCCGCAGCGGGCCAGCGATGGCGGTTGGGTGGTCCCGCTGGCGCTGCCGATGGCCGGCGAACGCTGGCTGCTGGCACGGCTGCGCTGCGGCGAACTGCAGCGCATCGTCGGTGGCCTCGACGTCGGCCCCAAGGGACTGGTCTCGATCAGCGATGCCGAAGGCTACATGCTGGCCCGCGTGCCTGACCCGCATGGCACGGTGGGCCACCGCTATGACCTGCCACGCCGTGACCTGCTCGGCACGCAGGCAGTGGTCGAGCTGGGCAGCATGCCG
The DNA here is from genome assembly GCF_029839005.1 of Stenotrophomonas sp. GD03958. Taxonomy (NCBI): domain Bacteria; kingdom Pseudomonadati; phylum Pseudomonadota; class Gammaproteobacteria; order Lysobacterales; family Lysobacteraceae; genus Stenotrophomonas; species Stenotrophomonas sp. GD03958. Next base: position 21,130 of record NZ_JAOBZT010000065.1, read on the forward strand.
GGCGTGGTGGATGGCGTACCGCGCATCCTCACCATCAGCACGCTCGAACGCAGTCCGCTGGCGGTGCAGGTGGGCCTGGCCGACGAAGACGTGCTGGCACCGTGGTGGCCCTACCTGCAGGCATCTGTGGCAATCGTACTGGCCTACATCGTGCTGCTGCTGGTGCTGTTGTATGCGGTGCGGCGAACCACCCGCAGCCAGCAGTCGATGGCCGAAGAGCTGAAGGCCGGCCACGCCGAGCTGCGCCTTGCGCACCAGGTCGGGCGTGTCTGCACCTGGTACGTGGACGAGGATGCCGCGCTGCTGCGCTGGTCACCCCTGGCGCGCGAGATCTTCGGCGTGCAGACCGATGCCCTGCCGGTGGCCGATTTCTTCGCACGCGTGCATCGCGACGACGCCGCACGCCTGCAGCAGGCCTTCGACCAGGCCTTCGCCGGCGGCGCGGTGCTCGACCAGGTATTCCGCCTGGTGCTGCCCGGAGGCGAGGTGCGCTGGGTCGGGGCACGTGGGCAGCGGGTGGAAGTGGCCGACAGCGAGCGGCGCATGATCGGTGCGCTGACCGACCTGAGCGAACGCTATCAGGCGCGCGAGCAGATGAGCGAAGTGGAACGCCGCTTCCGCCTGCTGTTCGACCGCAATCCGGCGCCGTTCTGGGTATTCGACCCGGACACGCTGCGCTTCATCGAGGTCAACGATGCCGCCGTGCGCCAGTACGGCTACAGCCGCGAGGAGTTCCTGGCGATGAGCATCCTCGACATCCGCCCGCGCGAGGGCTGGGACGAGGTGCGTGGTGCCATCCAGCGCGCACAGGTGGGCGATCCTCCGGACGCGACCGTGCGCCTGCACCGGCGCAAGGACGGCAGCGTGTTCGAGGTGCGCGCACACCTGTCCAAACTCGATTTCGACGGACAGCCCGCGTGCCTGGTGCTGGCCGAGGATGTGAGCGAACGGTTGGCCTACGAGCGCGACCTGGCCTACCAGGCACGGCACAACCCGGCCACCGGCCTGCTCAATGTGCGCGCCCTGACCGAACAGCTGGATGGGCAGGGCGAGGGCTATACCATCGCCTTCGTACAGCTGCGCGGCCTGCAGCTGGTGGCCGATACGCTTGGCCGCGAGATCGGCGATGCGGTACTGCAGTCGATGGCGACCCGGCTCGGGGGCCTGGGCGCGCGCTATGGCACGCTGGCGTTCCAGCCGGCCGAAGATTTCGTCTTGGCCATCGGTGCCGGGCACGATACCCAGCGCGTGCTGGACGACCTGCTGCAGATCGTGTCGGCGCCGATGCGCGGCAAGGACTCGCTGCACCAGTTCGAGCCGCGTATCGGCGTGGCCGTGCATGTCGCCGGTGACGGCCATGGCGCCGAACAGGTGATCGGCATGGCCGCGCAGGCCGCGCACGCGGCGCGTGCCGAGGGCAACGTGGTGGTCTGGTTCGATGCGGCGGTGACCACGCGGCTGGCCGATCGGTTGCGCCTGGCCGGGCGCATCCATGCCGCCATCGACAACGAGTTCCAGCTGTACTTCCAGCCGATCCGGCACGCCAGCGATGGCAGCCCGGCCGCGCTGGAGGCCCTGCTGCGCTGGCCGCAGGCCGATGGCAGCTTCATCCCGCCCAACGAGTTCATCCAGCTGTGCGAGGACACCGGGTTGATCCTGGCGCTGGGCCGCTGGGTGATCCGCGCCGCGGCGAAGGCGCAGCGCCGTCTGGTCGACGCCGGTTGGGGCGAGCTGCCGATCGCGGTCAACGTGTCGGCAGTGCAGTTCTTCAACAGCGACCTGGTGGCCGAATTCACCCGCGTCCAGCAGGAGTTCGGACTGGCCCGCGGCGCACTGCACGTGGAGCTGACCGAGAGCAGCCTGATGCGCAAGCCGGCGCAGGCGATGCAGACCATGCAACGCCTGCACGAGCAGGGCATCAGCGTGTCGCTGGATGATTTCGGCACCGGCTATTCCAGCATGTCCTACCTGCAGCACCTGCCGCTGGACATCCTGAAGATCGATCGCAGTTTCGTCGCCGACGTGGAAACCAATCCGCGCAACGCCTCGATCTGCCGCGCATTGCTGTCGCTGGGCCACAGCATGGGCCTGACCATCATTGCCGAAGGCGTGGAAACACCGGGGCAGCTGGACTGGCTGGCCGCGCACGGCTGCGACCAGGTGCAGGGCTACCTGCTGGGGCGGCCGGCACCGCTGGAGCGGATC
>NZ_JAOBZT010000066.1:0-22953 GCF_029839005.1 Stenotrophomonas sp. GD03958
ACCGGACCCACCCCGCCTACCCACAGGAAACCCCGCTTGGGCTGCTGCTGTTGCTGCCGGTCAGCGGCCGGCACTACCGCGGGTGCAGGGCCGCAGGCCCTGCCGCCCAACCCCATTACCTGGCAGCCGCGATCTGCTTTTCGATGTCGGCGGCGGTCACCGGGCCAAGGAACGTGTGCGCCAGCTTGCCCTGCGGATCCAGCAGGTGCGTCAACGGCAAGCCGCGTGGCGTGGCGAAGTCCGCCGGCGGATCGAACGGGTCCACGATCACGATCGGATAGGTCACCGGATTCTTGGTCAGGAACGACTGCATCTCCGGCACCTCGATGTCTTCATAGGCCAGGCCGACCACTTCGATGTTGCTGCGCATCGCATGCAGCGCCGACAACTCCGGCATCTCCTTGCGGCACGGGGCACACCAGGTCGCCCAGAAGTTCACCACCACCCACTCGCCGCGGTGCGCGGCGAGGTCGTAGTCGCTGCCATCCACCGCCTTCATCTTCAGCGTCGGGAACTCGGCGGTGGTACGTTCGGCCGGGGTCTCCTCCACCGCTGCGGGGGTGGCCGGGGTCGGTGCCTGTGCCGGTGGCTGGCTGCTGGCGGGGGTGGGCTCCTGGGCCGGCTTGCAGGCCGACAGCGCCAGCAACAGTGCCAGCGGCAGCAGCAACGGGGTCTTGCGGGTCATGGCATGTCTCCGGAATCGGTGTAGATATCGCTGACCTTGCGCTTCAGGCGTTCACGCAGGGGCAGTCGCAGATCGTCCAGCGCCGCCAATGCGGCACGTCCCAGGCTGTCATCACGATACGGCAGGTGCTGCTCGGCCACCGGGATGCGCAGCTGGGTGCATTCGTAAAGATCGGCCAGGCTGACCTGGTCCAGGTCGCGCGACAGCAGCCACTCGCCGCGCTCATCGCGGCGCAGCAGGTCGATGTCCTGCAGATTGCAGATCAGGTCCTGCAGCAGTGAATCGGTCAGCATCGGCTCCAGCCGCAGGATCTCGTCATCGGCCAGGCCCTTGCCCTTCGCCCGTGCATGCTGGAAGCGGCCGAGCAGGCGAAGCAGTCCATAGAACTCATACCCCTGCGGCAGGCGCAGTTCCACCGGCTGGTAGCGGAAGGCCGCCATCGACGAAGACAATGATGCGCCCAGCAGCACCGCCACCCAGCACAGGTAGATCCACAGCAGCAGGATCGGCACGAAGGCCACCGTGCCATACAGCTTCTGGTAGGACTGGAAGCTGCCCAGATAGGCCCCGATGCCCCACTTCACCAGCTCCAGGATCACCGCCGCCAGAATCGCGCCGGGTATCGCGTGCCGCCACTTCACGGTGTGGTGCGGCACCACCCGGAACATCAGCGTGATGCAGACGAACTCGATCAGGATCGGCGCCAGCCGCAGGGCCAGTTCGGCCAGCCAACGGCCCTCCTGGGTACCGAACAACGGCAACGCGAACACCCGCGCCGACACCGCCAGCGACGCAGCGGCGAGCATCGCGCCCAGGGTCAGCACGGTCCAGTAGACCAGGAAGCGGGTCAGCTTGGGCCGAGTGGAGCCAACCCGCCAGATCTGGTTGAAGGTCTCTTCCACGCTGTTGAGGGTGATCAGCAGCGATACCACCAGCGCGATGAAGCCGGCGGCGGTGAGCTGGCCGGCGCTGGCCGAGAACTGCCGCAGGTAGCCCTCGGCCGCGCGCGCGGCGTTGGGCACGAAGTTGGAGAAGACGTAGTCGCTGAGCTGGTCGCTCCAGCGGTCGAAAACGGGGAAGGCCGAGAGCACGCCGAACACCACGATGGCCAGCGGCACCAGCGCGAACACCGTGGTATAGGCCAGCGCCGCCGCTGCCTGGAACAGGCGGTCGTCGAGGAAGCGATGCCACAGGAAGCGGCCGAAACTGATGGCCCGTGCGCGATCCCGCGCGCGCTCCATCCACAGGTTGAGCGTATCCAAAGGTTCCATCGGCGAAAGGGTACCCGATGCGGAATGCTGGCAGGATAGCCATACTGGTGGCCACACGACGAGGAGAAGCGGGCACGATGGGCGAGATTCTGGTGCTGTACTACAGCCGGGGCGGTTCGGTGGCACGGCTGGCGCGCCAGATCGCGCGGGGCGTCGGCGAAGTGCCTGGCATGAGCGCGCGCCTGCGCACGGTGCCGCCGGTGGCTGCGGTGACCCAGACCGCACAGCCGCCGGTGCCCGACGATGGCGCCCCCTACGTGAGCGCGCAGGACCTGGCCGAATGCCAGGGCCTGCTGCTCGGCAGCCCGACCCGCTTCGGCAACATGGCCGCGCCGGTGAAGCATTTCCTCGACGGGCTCGGCGCCGAATGGGTCAACGGCACCCTGTCGGGCAAGCCGGCCGGGGTGTTCACCTCGACTGCTTCGATGCATGGCGGCCAGGAATCGACCCTGCTGTCGATGCAGGTACCACTGCTGCACCATGGCTGCGTGATCGTCGGCATCCCGTTCACCGAGCCGGCGCTGAGCCACACCACCAGTGGCGGCACGCCGTATGGCGCCAGCCACGTGGCCGGTGCCGCCGACGACCCGCAGCCGACCGACGATGAAGCCGTGCTTGCGCGCGCGCTTGGCCGCCGGGTGGCCGACATCGCGCAGCGGTTGGCCCGATGAGCACCGGGCAGCGCACGGTCCTGCTGCTGGCCCTGATGGGGCTGGCTGCGCTGTTCGCCGGCTGGTTCATCAATGACAAGCACTGGCTGGCCACCCAGCTGGTGTTCACCGCGCCGCCGCTGGCGCTGGCCTTTGCGCTGCGCCTGGGCTGGCGCAAGGCCGGGTTCTGGGCCTCGGTGCTGGCGCTGGGCTGGTTCAGCCACGGCGTGATGAGCGCCTGGAGCCACCCGGAGACGCGCTGGCTGGCGCTGATCGAAATCGCCCTGGCCTTGCTGGTGATCTTCAGCGCCAGCCTGCCGGGGCTGCGCGCCCGCTTCGGCAAGCGACGCTGACGCTGCGCCCGCCGGGCCGTATCATCTGTGTCCCTGGCCCCGCGCCGCTGTACCTGTCCTGGTTTCGCGCATGCACATGATGGAAGAGCTCCTGGTCGTCACCACCGGTGGCACGATCGACAAGATCTACTTCGACGACAAGTCGGACTACCAGATCGGCGACCCCCAGATCGGCATGATCCTGCGCGAGCTGGGCGTGACGTTCCGCTTCAACGTGATTCCGATCCTGCGCAAGGATTCGCTGCACATCAACGATGAAGACCGCGAACTGATCCGCGCCACCATCGCCGCGCAGCCGACCCGCCACGTGCTGGTGACCCACGGCACCGACTCGATGGTGCAGACCGGCAAGGTGCTGGCGACGATCCCGGACAAGACCATCGTGATGACCGGCGCGCTCAGCCCGGCGCGGTTCCGTGGGTCGGATGCGGAGTTCAACATCGGCTGCGCGATCGGTGCGGTGCAGTCGCTGCCGAGCGGCGTATACATCGCCATGAACGGTCGTATCTTCGATCCGCAGCACGTGCGCAAGAACGTGGCCGCTAACCGCTTCGAGTCGGTCTGAGGAACAGCGTGCCGACCAAGGTCGGCACCCACCAAAGCGCTGCCCTTGCAAGGCCGGCACCTGCCCAAAGAGAAAACGCCCCGGCCTGAGCCGGGGCGTGCCCATGGAGAGGGGCTTGGGCTCAGTACTGGGCGTTGAGGGTCAGGCCCGAGAAGGTGCTGTAGGCCTTCACCCGCACATACCAGGTGCCGGCGGCAGGACTGTTAATGGTGCAGGTCTCGCTGTTGCCGCTCAGGTACGGACGGCAGGTGTAGGTGGTATCGGTCGGGGCACTGCCCTGGCGCACATACAGGTCGGCATCACCGCTGCCGCCACTGATCGCGACGCGCAGCTGGGTGCTGCCGGCCGGAACAGCCACGGTGTAGTTCAGCTCGGCACCGGTCGCAGCGCCCAGGCCGGTCACCGGCACGTTGTTCTGCAGCACGTTGCCACCCGGGTTCGGGTTGCCGCCACCGTTGATCGCCGCGGCCACGGCGGCATTGGCGTCGATGATGCCGGCGCCGCAACCACCCGAGCAGGCGCCCGGCAGCGGACGTGCCGTGCTCTTGATGATGCTCTCGACCTGCGCCGGGCTCAGCGGGCTCGGAGCGACCGACTGCATCAGCGCGACCACGCCGGCCACGTGCGGCGCTGCCATCGAGGTGCCGTTGTACGACGCGTAGGTCGCGCTGCCCGGCGTGGTGGTGCCGGTGTTGAGGGTGGACAGGATGCTCTGGCCCGGTGCCGAAATGTCGATGCCGGTACCGTAGTTGGAGAAGCTGGCACGTGCACCGGCTGAGGTGGTCGCCGCCACCGCGATCACGTTCGGGCAGTTGGCCGGCACCGACGAGGACACGTTGGTGTTGCTGTTGCCGGCGGCGACCACCACGGTGGTGCCACGGCCGACCGCGCCGTTGATCGCGTTCTGGTAGGTGGTCGAGCAGCTGCCACCGCCGCCCAGCGAGAGGTTGATGACTTCGGCCGGATTGGCGTTGGCCGGTACGCCGCTGACGGTGCCACCGGACGCCCACACGATCGCATCGGCGATGTCGGAGGTGTAGCCGCCGCACTTGCCGAGCACGCGCACCGGCACGACCTTGGCATTGAACGCGGTACCTGCCACACCGGTACTGTTGTTGGTCACCGCCGCCACGGTGCCGGCAACGTGGGTGCCGTGCCAGCTGGAGTTGGAGGCCGGGATGCCCGAGCCACACTCGTTGGCGCCGTACCAGTCGCCTTCGTCGTTCGGATTGTTGTCGCGGCCGCCGCCATCACGCGCCATCGCGGCGTCGCTGATGAAGTCATAGCCCGGCAGGATGTTGGCGTTGAGATCGGCATGGTTGGTGATGCCGGTATCGATCACGGCCACCACCACGCCGGTGCCGGTGGCCTTGTCCCAGGCCGGCCGGATGTTGATGCCGGCATTGGAGGTGCCGAAGCCCCATTGCTCGCTGAAGCGGGTGTCGTTCGGGGTCAGCGTCGCGCGCATGATCTGGTCGACTTCGACGTATTCCACGTTCGGGTCGGCGGCCAGCTTGCGCATCAGCAGTTCGGATTCGGCCTGGTCGAGCGGACGGTCGGTCTTGACCAGGGTCGGGCCGACGGCCAGCTTGCGGACCTGCTGCAGGCCCAGCGCGCGGCCCTGGCTGCTGGCCAGGCCGGCGGCGGCCGTCTTCAGCGACGAAGCCAGCGCAGTAGTGTTGGCCACGGCGGCGCTGCCGTCGCGGTACTTGACGATGAAGCGCTGGTGCGTCGGCGCGGACTGCAGGCCGCTGAGCTGGACATCACCGGCCAGCGCAGGCGTGGCCAGCAGCAGCGATGACAGAACGGACGCACCAAGGACCACCCACACTCGACGCACACGCGGTTGCGTTACCTGGGACATCGTATTTCCCTTTCTAGTGGTGTGAATGCCGGAATCGGCAGAAGCACCGGCCCGAACCCTGGGCTGGCTTGCGTTGGCGAGGTTCGAAGTCCGGCGGGCCAGCGGATCCCCCTATCGATCCGCCGTGCACATGACGCTAATGACCAAAAGCGGACACCACAAGATTTTCAGCGTCTTTTCAGCAAGATGAAATGTCTGATATGAGACTTTTCGGGTCGAAGGTTTGTGAAGGTGAAGGACTTTCTCACGCCCTGCACGCACCTGACTGGGCGTTGTCCTGTCCGCCGATGACTTTGCCGACATCGGCGTGCACTTCCACGCCGATGGCCGCGCAGCATCGGCGCGGCCCTCGTGCTGCCCCGTTCGAGTGCAGGGACTATTCGATGTGTGCAGCGCCGCCAGGCCGGATGTGCTGCCCCTTGACCGGTTCGCCGCGCGCGACCGGCTTGCCGTCGGCCACATAGCCGGAGAACTGGGCCGGCAGCGCCGCGCTGACCCCGAACGCAGGCCCGGCCTGCAGCTGGTAGTGCAGGTGCGGTTCGGAGGAATTGCCGCTGTTCCCACAGTCACCGAGGTGCGTGCCGCTGCGGACGACCTGCCCCTGTGCAACGCGCACGCTGCCCTGGCGCAGGTGCGCCAGCACCGAGTACTCGTCATTGCCGTGATCGAGGATGACGCGGTTGCCAGTGAGCTGGGCAGCGTTCATCTGGCCTGGCACGTTGTCGGCGACGCCCTCGACCACCTCCACCACCGTGCCGTCGGCCGGCGCGAGGATTGGCCGGCCAAAGCAGAAATAGTCCTCGTTGCGCTGACCCTCTCCACCATGGGAACGGCCATCGCGGACCACCAGCAGGTCCATCGCGAAGCGCTGGCCGGCGTGGGCCGCATGGTAGTTCTGTTCGACACTGCGGCCGCCCCAGAACACGAAGAATTCATCTTTGAACGGCAGTTGCAGCCGTGTGCGGGTCTGGTAGTCAAGGAACCCGCTCGCCGCGGCCTGCGGAGGCGTGGTCTGTAGCGGGCGGATGTAGAAGCCGCCGATCCGCCCGTCAGCGTCGATGGCCCACAGCACCTGGATGATGGCCTGGCTCTTGGCGAAGCGCGCCTGCCGCAGATAGGTGTCGTATCCCTCAGCCTTCTCGACCTTCTCGCTGACCAGCTCGGTTTCTGCGCCCCAGCCTGCCAGCACCTGCTCGCGCAGCGCCACCAGGTTCTGCGGGGACTGCAGCCCCGCCCGCATCTGTGGTGTCATCCGTTCCCACAGGGCGTCGATGTGGCCCTCATAGAACTGCGTGGTCAGCGTGGCTCCCTGCTGGCGCGGATCTGTGGCCGCGGCGGCACCGGTGAGGGCAGAGAAGGAAACAACCAGAACTGCAAACAGGCGCGGGAGCAATGTCATGTCAAGCGTCCTTTCGATCCGGATCGGGAATGCCGGCGACGATCGCCGCCAGCTGCGTGCGGTACTCGGCCAGGGCGGTGCGCCCCAGTGGCGTCAACTGCAGGGTGGTCAGCGGGCGCTTGCCGCGGAACGACTTTTCGATGGCGACCAGGCCGGCTGCCTCCAGCTTGCTCAGATGGCTGGACAGGTTGCCCTTGCTCAGCCCGCTGAGATGTTCGACAAAGCCGAACTCGGCAGACTGGGCGCCGGCCAGGATCGACAGGATCAGCAGGCGCGCCGGTTCGTGGATCAGGCGGTCGAGCTGGAGCAGCGCGCGCGAATCAGGCAAGCGGGTCATTCGACGAACGTCCGTCCGGCCATGAACGCGCGCATTTCCGCCTGCAGGCGGTGGAACCGCTGGTGGTCACGCCAGCCGACCACGATCAGCGCAATGGACGCCAGTGGGAACACCGCAGTGCTCAGCCCGAAATCGTAGGTCTGCCCGGTGAAGGCCAGCGCGGCCTGGCACAGCAGGAACACACCCACGATGAACTCCAGCGGTGTACGCAGCCAGCGCCACACTACCCAGGGCAGCAGCGCCACCACGGCCAGGTAGCCGATGGCGCGCAGATCCCAGGGCAACTCGCCCATCGGCGCCAGCCTGGGCAGCACGCTGCCGATCACCAGCACGCTCACCAAGGCGGTGAAGGCGATGAAGAAGCGCTGGAAGTTGCGCTCGGCCGGCGTCACCTGCTCCTCGACCTGGCCCAGCCGCTGGTAGTAGCGGCGCGCCAGCCATTGCTTGCCGACGATCCACAGCACAGGGACGGCGATCAGTGCGACGCGCAGTGCCAGCGTGGTCGGCAACAGCGCGCCCGCAAGGAAGGAGGCCAGACAGGCGACACCACCCGCGATCGCCGACAGGCCACCGGCACTGCGCGAGTAACGCGAGTATTCACGGGTCAACGCCTGCAGGCGCGAGGAAGGATCAATGACGGACGGCTGCTGCATGACACGCTCCATCGGGGCCACTTGAATATAGTTTGCACTGCAAACCTATTTGCATCAAGCAGTCCTCTGCAGCGATCTGGAGGCCCCACAACGCAGAAAGCCCGTCACAGGAACGGGCTTTCCAGGAACAACGCCGCCAAGCGTAGGCTCGGCTCTCCAGTTGAGCGTGGGCGATCAGCCCAGCTTGACCAGCCAGTTGTGGCGGTCCGGCAGGCGGCCGTACTGGATGTCGGTCAGCTCCTTGCGCAGCGACATGGTCACTTCGCCGGCCGGGGCGTTGATGTCGCCCACCGAGAAGCCCTCGCCCTTCAGCTGGCCGATCGGGGTGACCACCGCGGCGGTGCCACAGGCAAACACTTCGCTGATCGCACCGGAGGCGACGCCGTCCTTCCACTCGTCGATGCTGACCTTGCGTTCTTCGACCTTCATGCCGCGGTCGCGGGCCAGCTGCAGGATGCTCTCGCGGGTAATGCCCTCCAGGATGCTGCCGGACAGTTCCGGAGTGACCAGCGTGCCGTCCTTGTAGACCAGGAACACGTTCATGCCGCCCAGTTCTTCCAGGTACTTGCCCTCGACCGGGTCGAGGAACAGCACCTGCGAGCAACCCTGCGCCTGCGCCTTCTGCTGCGGCAGCAGCGAGGCGGCGTAGTTGCCACCGCACTTGGCAGCACCGGTGCCGCCCTTGGCCGCACGCGCGTATTCGGTGGACAGCCAGATCGACACCGGGGCAACGCCCTTGGCGAAGTACGGGCCGGCCGGGCTGGCGATGACGTAGTAGCCGGCCTTGTGCGCACCGCGCACGCCGAGGAAGGCTTCATCGCCGATCATGAACGGGCGGAAGTACAGGCTCGACTCGTCGGCCGACGGCACCCAGTCGCTGTCGACGGCGATCAGCTGCTTCAGCGATTCGACAAAGATCTCCACCGGCAGTTCCGGCAGCGCCAGGCGCTGCGCCGAACGCTGCAGGCGACGGCCGTTGGCATCCGGGCGGAAGGTCCAGATCGAGCCGTCAGCATGGCGGTAGGCCTTGATGCCTTCGAAGATCTCCTGGCCGTAGTGCAGCACGGCCGCGGCCGGGTCCAGCTGCAGCGGACCGTAGGCACGCACGTTGGCGTTGTGCCAGCCGGTGTCCTTGTCCCAGCGCACTTCCACCATGTGATCGGTGAAGTGCAGGCCGAAGCCCGGCTTCTCCAGGATCTTGGCGCGCTCTTCAGCGCTGCGCGGGTGGTCCGAACGGGTGACGGCGAAGCTGGGAATGGACTGGGACACCGGAGATTTCCTGTTCTGGTTGCGGGTATTGCCGGGCCCGCGTCACTGCGGGCCGTGGGTCAAAGCATGCCGGTCTCGAGCCGGGCCGCCTCGGACATCATGTGCTGGTTCCACGGCGGGTCGAACACCAGGTCGACGTCGGCCTCGGCCACCGTCGGGATCATTTCGAGCTTGCTGCGCACGTCGTCGACCAGGATCTCGCCCATGCCGCAACCCGGTGCGGTCAGGGTCATCTTCACATCGATCTCGCGCTTGCCTTCGTCCAGGTGCTTGATCTCGACCTCGTAGACCAGGCCCAGTTCGACGATGTTCACCGGAATTTCGGGGTCGAAGCAGGTGCGCAGCTGCTGCCATACCAGCTGTTCCACCTGTTCATCGGTGGCGTCGGCCGGCAGTTCCAGCGGTGCCGGCGCTTCCTTGCCGATGGCGTCGCCGTCCTTGCCGGCGATGCGGAACAGGTTGCCCTCGACGAACACCGAATAACTGCCGCCCAGCGCCTGGGTGATGTACCCATAGCTGCCGGCGGGCAGGGTCACGGTGTCGCCCTGCGGGACCATCACGGCCTCGCAATCGCGTTCGAAGTGGACAGGTTCGCTGCTACGGGAATACATGGGGACCGATATGGGGCCGTGGCCGGGGCCACGCAAGACGGCATTCTAGCCCAGCCGCCCTGCCGCCGCCGGTGCACTGCGGCAAACCACAGTATCCTGTGGGTGATCTTCAGGGAGCTTCGATGTCCTCCAATGCCGCGCGTGCCAGGCCCGTGACCTGGCTCTGGCCCATCATGCTGTTGCTGGGCCTGCTTGTTGCTCCCCTCGCCTGGATGGTGCTGGCGCTGATGACCGGCCGGCAGGTCGGCTGGATGGCGGTCGTGACCGCCCTGGAACTGGTGTTCATGCTGCGCATGGGTACGCTGGGCCCTGGCCGGTTGCGAATTGCACTGGTCGTGCTGGGCACCCTGCTGGTGACCGCCGTCGCCAACTGGACTATCGCCAGCGCCTGGATGGGCGGCTCGATCGGGCTGGACCTGTGGGACGCGACCCTGCGGATGGGCCCGCACCTGGCCTGGACCCTGATCGCCCTCGCCAATGGCGCGGTGGAATGGCTGTGGCTGGCGCTGGGCGTGGCCGTGGGCGCCTGGCTGGCGCGCTGAGCACGCCGGTTGCCACGTCCGCCGGGGATATGCAGGTAGATCCACGCCATGCGTGGATGGGATGGTAGTGCCGGCCGCTGGCCGGCAGAAGCGTGCGGACCAAGGTCCGCACCCACGAATGCAGCCGGGCCTCAATGCCCGCCGTCGAGCGCCTTCAACTCGCTGACCAGCGAGGCTGCCGCTTCGGCACCATCGCCGTACAGCATGCGGGCGTTGTCGGCGTAGAACAGCGCATTCTCGATGCCCGCAAAACCGGTGCCCTTGCCGCGCTTGATCACCACCACGTTGCGCGCATTGACCACGTCCAGCACCGGCATGCCGTAGATCGGGCTGGCCGGGTCGGTGCGTGCCACCGGATTGACCACGTCGTTGGCACCGATCACCAGCACCACGTCGGTGTTGGCGAACTCCGGGTTGATGTCGTCCATGTCGGCGATCAGGTCGTAGGGCACACCCGCTTCGGCCAGCAGCACGTTCATGTGCCCGGGCATGCGCCCGGCCACCGGATGGATGGCGAACTTCACCTTCACCCCGCGCTGGCCCAGCCGCTGCGCCAGTTCCCAGATCTTGTGCTGGGCCTGCGCCACGGCCATGCCGTAACCAGGCACGATCACCACGCGTTCTGCGTAGGCCATCATCGCCGCGACATCCGACGCTTCAATCGGCTTCTGCGCACCGCTGATCGCCTGCGCTTCCCCGCCGGCGCCACCACCGAAGTTGGAGAACAACACATTGCGGATCGGCCGGTTCATCGCCTTCGCCATCAGCCGGGTCAGCAGGATGCCGGCGGCGCCGACCATCATGCCCGCGATGATCAATGCCTCGTTGCCCAGCACGTAGCCTTCGAACGACACCGCCAGGCCGGTGAACGCGTTGTACAGCGAGATCACCACCGGCATGTCGGCGCCACCGATAGGCAGCGTCATCAGCACGCCCAGCGCCAGCGCCAGTACGAAGAAGGCGACGATCGCCCAGGTGCTGAGCGTGCTGGCGGCGATGATCGCCAGCACCACCACGGCCAGCGCCACCAGCAGGTTCATCACCTGCTGGCCGGGCCAGGTCACGCGCTTGTCCAGGCGCCCATCCAGCTTGGCCCAGGCAATCACCGAACCGGACAGCGACACGGCACCGATCGCCGCGCCGACCACCGCCAGCAGCAGCACCGTGCCCGACGGCTGGCGCGCGGCCAGGTCGGCCAGCGCCTGCGCGCTCCAGTGGCGGGTATCGCGATGGGCCAGGAAGGCGTAGCGCAGCAGTTCCACCGCACCGATCGCCGCCGCCGAGCCACCGCCCATGCCGTTGTACAGCGCCACCATCTGCGGCATGTCGGTGATGGCGACCTTGCCGGCCGACCACCAGGCAAGGCCTGCGCCGAGCAGCAGCGCCACCAGGATCAGCGGCACGTTGTGCAGTTCGGGGAGCAAGAAGGTCGCCACCGTGGCCAGCAGCATGCCCAGCCCGGCCCAGCGGATGCCGCTGCGCGCGGTCAGCGGCGAGGCCATGCGCTGAAGGCCCAGAAGGAACAGCGTGGCGGCAGCGAGGTAACTGGCCTTGACCAGCCAATCGAGCAGTTCGACGGTGCTGATGTTCAAGCCTGCGGCTCCTTCGGTTCGTCCTGGCCCCCCTTGGGCGCGCTCGGCTTGAACATTTCCAGCATGCGCGCGGTGACCACGTAGCCACCGGCGGCGTTGCCGGCACCGAGCACCACGGCGAGGAAGCCCAGGGCTTTCTCCAGCGGCGTCTGCGCATGCCCCAGCACCACCATCGCGCCGATCAGCACGATGCCGTGGATGAAGTTGGAGCCCGACATCAGCGGGGTATGCAGGATCACCGGCACCCGCGAAATGATCACGTGGCCGGCGATGGCCGCCAGCATGAAGATGTACAGCGCCACGAACCCGTCACTCACTGGCAACGCTCCTGCTCTGTCTTCGTCGTCCCATCATAACCATGGGCTGAACCCCGCGTGCACCCGGCGTCAACCGAAGCGGCGCTCACGCGTTGTCGATGGTGACCCCGAGCGAGGAACCGTACCCTGTGCTGGTGAGCAGCCCCGTCCCCCCGAGCGCCGAGACCGATGCCCCGCCGGCATCGCTGGAGGCGTTCCTGGCCAGCGTCGGCCCGCGTGCGTTCCGCTTCGCCGAGGCCGGCCTGCGCCAGCGCGAAGACGCCATGGATGCGGTGCAGGACGCCCTGATGCGCATGCTGGACTACGCCGACAAGCCGGCGGCCGAATGGGCGCCGCTGTTCTGGAGCATCCTGCGCCGGCGCGTGATCGACGTGCAGCGCCGGCGCCGCTTCCGCCTGCCGTTCTGGCGCGACAACCAGGACGCGGAAGGCGGCGGGATCGACTGGGCCGATCCCGGCCCCGACCCGGCACAGGCGCATGAACAGCGCCAGCAGTACCAGCAGCTGGTGGACGCGTTGCGCCGCCTGCCCGCCCGCCAGCGCGAGGCCTTCACCCTGCGCGTGCTGCAGGACCTGGACGGGGCCACCACTGCCCGCGCCATGGGCTGCAGCGAAGGCGCGGTAAAAACCCATCTGGCACGCGCCCGGCAGGCGCTGCAGGATTATCTGGAGATCCACCCGTGAAACGCTCCCTGCCTTCCGACGACACCCTGCGCAGCCTGCATGCGCAGTCGCTGCAGGCGCTGTCGCCTGCAACGTTGGCCCGGCTGCGCCACGCTCGCCACGGCGCCACGGCCGCCCACCGGGGGCACTGGCGCTGGTGGCTGGCCAGTGCGTGCTCGCTGGTGGTGGCGCTGGGGATAGGCCTGCAGTTCACCGGCCATGGCACGCTGACGGGCCCTGCGCCGGCACCTGTGCTTGCCGCGGTGGAAGACAACAGCGCGCTCTACGACGAAAATCCCGATCTGTACCTGTGGCTGGGCGATACCGACCTGGCGATGGAGTGAATCATGCCCCGACTGCACACCCTGCCCCTGCTGATGACCCTGTTGCTGCTGCCGGCCGTCCCGGCGCTGGCGCAGAGCGCCGCGCCCGCCCCTGCCGCACGCCCTGCGCCGGCCGCACCGCTGCCGGCCTGGGAACAGTTGAGTGAAGCGCAGCGGGAGTCCCTGCTGGCGCCGCTGCGCGACCGCTGGAACAGCGCCGATGCCGGCCAGCGCCAGCGCATGCTCTCGCACGGCCAGCGCTGGCAATCGATGAGTCAGGAAGAGCGCGACAAGGCCCGCCGCGGCCTGCGCCGCTTCGAGCACATGAGCCCGGAACAGCGCGAGCAGGCCCGCGCCCTGTTCGGCCAGATGCGGGGGCTGCCCCCCGCGCAGCGCGATGCCCTGCGCGAGCGCTGGTCGCAGATGACGCCGGAACAGCGCAAGGACTGGGTGCGCGACAACCCGCCGCCGGCGAAGCCGCGGTAAGGCCAGATTCAATCCTCTGTAGCACCGAGCCCACGCCCGGCTGCTTCATCGCGTCTGCGCAAGCCGAGCATGGGCTCGGCTCTACAGCATGCAGGTCAGGTCACGCCTGCCAGCGCGTCTTGGCCAGCAACTCGTCTTCCCAGTCGAAACCGAGCTGCCCTTCGCGCACGAACAGCGCGACGAAGTTGAGCAGGTTGCGCGCATACATCTCGCTGGCCTGGGTCGCGCCGCGGCTGGCCAGGCCCAGTGGGCCATCAATGGTCACGCCCTGGTGTTCGATGCACTGCCCCGGCTGGGTCAGAGCGCAGTTGCCACCGCTCTCGGCAGCCAGATCCACGATCACGCTGCCAGCAGCCATGCCCTCCACCATTGCCGCAGTCACGATCGTCGGCGCCGGTCGCCCCGGCACCGCTGCGGTGCAGATCACCACATCCACGCTGCGCAGGTGGTCGGCCAGCCGGCGCTGCTGCTCGGCGCGCTCCTCATCACTCAGTGCGCGCGCATAACCGCCCTCGCCGGCCGCACTCACGCCAAGATCGAGGAAGCGTGCACCCAGTGACTGGATCTGCTCGCGGGTTTCCGGGCGCACGTCGAAGCCTTCCACCTGTGCACCGAGGCGGCGCGCGGTGGCAATGGCCTGCAGGCCCGCCACGCCGGCACCGATCACCAGCACCTTGGCCGGGCGCACAGTGCCGGCGGCGGTGGTCAGCATCGGGAAGAAACGCGGTGCACGTTCTGCAGCGATCAGCGCCGCCTTGTAGCCGGCCATGCCGGCCTGCGAACTGAGTACATCCATCGCCTGCGCACGGGTGGTGCGCGGCAGCTGCTGCAGCGGGAACAGCTGCAGGCGACCATCGGTCGCCAGCGCGGCCAGCGCCGGATCGCTGGCCGGGGCCAGCAGGCCGACCACGCTGGCGCCGGGCTTGAGCTGTTCCAGCACCGCCGCAGGGGGGGCCTGCACGCACAGCAGGATATCGATCTCGGCCCAGCGCCCTGCATCAAAGACGCGTGCGCCGGCATCGTCATAGGCCGCATCGGTGAAGCCGGCGGCCAGGCCGGCGCCAGCCTCGTACCAGACCGTTATGCCCAGCGCGCCGAGTTTGCGCGCGGTTTCCGGCGTCAACGCCACGCGCCGTTCGCCCGGCGCGGTCTCCTTGATCCCCAGCAACGCCACGGCCATGCAGGTCCCCGCTGATCGGTGAGTTTTCCCGATCCTAGCAGGCGGCCCGCGCTCAGTGCAGCGTGGCGCTGCCCGGGTCGAGGCGGTCGATCACCCCCTGCATGGCGCTGTCGAAGGCACCATCATCCACATGGGCGCGCAGGCGGCCCAGCCGCACCATCACCGCCAGTTCTTCCGGCGAGGCAACACAGAAGCGCACGCCACGACGGTTGACGAACAACAGGCGCGAGGAAATCGGGCTGACCCAGGACAGCTTGCCGGCCTGGACCTTGCCGTCCTTGTCGACGAAATCCAGCCAGTTGCCGATTTCCATGCGGCGGAAGCGGTCGGCATCGGCGTTGTCGAAATCGTCGGCGTCGATCTGCCCGCCGAGCTCGACCGCTGGCGATTCAGCCACCGGCGGTACCGGCAACGCGACCTGCGGCAGCTCCGGCAGCGCGCGCTGCAGCTCCGGCCGCGATTCGGCAATGCCCTGCAAGGTGTCATGCAGTGCATCAATGGCGCCGGTGGCGGCATCACCGTGCACGCCAACGCTGCCGAACACCTTGGCCAGCGCCGGCTGCCAGGCCTGCAGCCATGGCTTGCCGACGATCTGGCGGCGCGCCTCGGCCACTTCCTCCAGCAGGCCGTCGGCCAGGCTCAGTGCCTCGGCCACCGACGCGCCCTCCTCGCCCTCGCGCAGCAGGGCCAGGGTCAGGTGGTGCTGCCACGGCTGGCGCAGGAACTCGGCGATGGCCGGCGGCAGGGAGGCATCGCCGATGCGACGGTCCAGTTCGGCACCTGCCCGGCTGCGGGCCATTTCCAGCTTTTCCTGGCCACGCTGCGTTTCGGCGGCGCGCCGCTCGGCGATTTCCACGCGGCGGCGGTGCTGCACGAGGAACTCGCGGAATTCCTCTTCCAGGGTCAGGAAGATCGCCAGGTTCTCGTTGAACTCGGCCACCAGCCGTTCGATGATCTCCTCGACCTTGGCCATCAGCATGCGCTCGGCCTGGCTCTCGCCGGTGTTGCCCTCGCAGGCCTCCGCCAGCGAGTTGAGCAGCTTGCGCGCCGGATGGGTCTTCTGCACGAACATCCGGCGGTCGAGCATCGCCACCTTGACGAAGGGCACCACCAGGCGGCCGATCAGCTCGCGCGAGCGGCCTTCCAGTTCGCGCTCGTCCAGCATCACGTCGAACAGCATGCCCACCAGGTCGATCGCATCCTCGTCCTGCGGGTCCAGCCGGGTCTGGCCCGGATCGACGCCCAGCCGGGTCGCGCTGGACAGTACTTCACTCTTCAACCGCTGCGCCAGGGATTCGCCGTCCTCGCCGATGGCCGCGCGCAGGGTGGCGCTGGGCGTGGCCTGCAGCAGTGACAGCACCGACATCATCTCGCGCTGGCTCAACGGGCGATGCTGGCCGACCGCGACCTGCGCGGCGGAGGTGGCATCCTCGCGAACGTGACGGGTCTGCTGCAGCAGCTCATGCAGGGCCTCCAGCAGCATGCCCTGCTGGCCGGCATACGCCTCGCCGTTGCCGGCATCTTCGCCCCCGAGATGCTGCTGCATGTGGCCACGGCGCTCGGACCAGCGCGCGGCGAAGCGCTGCGCCCAGGCCGGCGCGGCCTGCTCATCATCGCTGAACTCGGATTCCAAGCCCGCCGCGTGGCGCGGCTCGACCAGATCATCCGCCCCCGCCGCCATGCGCGGGTCGGGCGCGGCCGACAATGGACGCCGCGGGGCCCCCACCTGCGACATCACGCCAGCGGCGGCCAGCTGCTCGTCCAGCTTCTCGTAGATGCGGCCCACCGGCGCGCGCAGGTCGCGCTCGCACAGCTTGATCAGCACCAGGTGCACTTCCGGCGCCAGCTCGCAGCCGGCAAAGGCCTCGTGGATGGCCACGCCCAGGTGTTCGGGGCTGACCGGGTTGTGGTCGGCATCCAGCTCGGCGCCGCCGATCAGGCGGCCCAGGCGCCGGTCCAGCCGCGCCAGCACCGGCTTGAAGTCGCGCAGCAGCACGGTGGCGAAATTGCGCACCGCCAGCCGCGATTCCAGTACATGTTCGGCCAGCAGGCTCAGGCCATCTTCGGCAGGACCGGACAGGGTCGCCTCGGCCGACAGCGGCTCGCCGCTGGCGAGCGCGTCCCAAGCCCGCTGCAGATGGCCGGCGAAGGCACCGGCGATGTCCTCGCGGCGGCGGCGCAGTTCACGCATCGCATCCAGGAACAGCAGCTGCGACGAACCGGCATTGCCGGCGCGGTCGAACAGTGCGTCGTCGAAACGCGCCAGTGCGGCCCCGAAAACCTGGCACAGCGCGGGCAGGACCATGTCCCGGGCACGCTGCAACTGGACCGGGTCACGACCCGGCGATCCCATCGGTGTGGGCGCGCTCATCATTCGGGAAGGCTCCCCACCTTCTCTGGTACGACAGTCAGCATGGACATCGCGGCGGCCGGCACACCCCATGTACCGGTACGTCGATGGTAGGCCGGCCAGCCCGTCACGGACAGTGAAACAGTCCTCACTTCAAACCTCATGACCGGCGGCCCGGCAAGATGGATATCGTAAGCCGTGCAAGGCCCACGAGGCGAGAGCAGGCGGCCGTCCCTTTCCCGCCAGTGGCATGATGTTCATCACAGTTTGGTATTCAGGGGCTGGACGCGACCCAGACGGCGTCTTCGACCACCCCGACTATAATCAAATGCCCGTGATGACCGGTTCAGACTCCATGCCCGACCCCACTGCCCTGCTTGCCCTGGATGCCCGCCGCTCGGTGCCCTCGCGGCAATTGGGCGAGCCCGGCCCGGACCCGGCAACCCTGCAGCGCATGCTGGCCTCGGCCGTACGCGTGCCCGACCACGGCAAGCGGGTACCGTTCCGCTTCCTGAAGATCGCCGGCGATGCACGTCACACTCTGGGCAACTTCCTGGCCGAGCGCAGCCGCCAGCGCGACCCGCATGCCGGCGAGGCGGTATTCGAGAAGGACCGCCAGCGTTTCAGTCATGCCCCGCTGGTGATCGTGGTGGTGGCCAGCCCGCGCCCGGACCCGAAGGTCCCCGAACAGGAGCAGCTGATGACCGCCGGCTGCGTCTGCTTCGCCCTGCTGCAGGCCGCACAGGCGCTGGGCTTCGGCGCGCAGTGGCTGACCGCCTGGATGGCCTTCGACCCCGCCGTGCACGCCTACCTGGGCCTGGCCGAGGGCGAGAGCGTCGCCGGTTTCATCCATATCGGTACGCCGAAGGCCGCCGTACCCGAGCGCGAGCGTCCGGACCCGGCCGCGCTGCTGCGCGACTGGACGCCGCCGGCATGAGCCTGCCGGCAGCGCCGCCTTCGCTGTACCTGGTCGATGCCAGCATCTACGTGTTCCGCGCCTGGCACTCGCTGCCGGACCAGTTCCAGGACGCGCAGGGCTGGCCGACCAATGCCGTGCACGGTTTCGCCCGCTTCCTGCTGGACCTGCTCGAGCGCGAGCGCCCGCAGCACATCGCCATCGCCTTCGATGAAGCGCTGGACAGCGGCTTCCGCCACCGCCTGTACCCGGCCTACAAGGCCAACCGTGATCCGGCACCGGAAGCACTCAAGCGGCAGTTCGTGCACTGCAAGGCGTTATGCGCGGCGTTGGGCCTGGCGGTGCTGGCGCACCACGAATACGAGGCCGACGACCTGATCGGCAGCGCCCTGCACGTTCACCGCAGCAGCCATCGCGGCGTGATCATCTCCGCCGACAAGGACCTGTCGCAGCTGCTGGCCGACCATGACGAGCAGTGGGACTATGCGCGCAACCAGCGCTGGAACGTGGCCGGGGTGAAGGCGCGGCACGGCGTGCACGCGCACCAGATTGCCGACTACCTGGCGCTGTGCGGCGATGCGGTGGACAACATTCCCGGTATCAGTGGCGTGGGCAGCAAGTCCGCCGCCGTGCTGCTGGCCCATTTCGGCAGCATGGATGCACTGTACGAACGCCTGGACGAAGTGCCGTTCCTGCGCCTGCGCGGCGCCGCCCAGATGGCGGTGCGCCTGCGCGAGCAGCGCGAGCACGCCCGGCTCTGGCGCCAGCTGACCACCATCGCGCTGGACGCGCCGCTGGAAGGCAGCCAACCCGGCCTGCTGCGCCAGGCGGCCGACCCGGAACTGCTCGGTGGCCTGTGCCAGACCCTTCGATTCGGCCCGATGACCCGCCGCCGGCTGTTCGATGCCGCTGGCGTGGCCGACCCTCTTCCCACCCACAGCGAGCCCGCATGAGCCAGCGCAATACCGAAGCCCCGCGTGTCGTCTATGAAGGCAAGTACCAGCGCATGGTCGTGCGCGGTACCTGGGAATACAGCGAACGCACCCACGCCGGCGGCCTGGCGGCGATCATCATCGCCGTCACCCCCGAGGACAAGGTACTGTTCGTCGAACAGTTCCGCGTACCGTTGCAGGCCCCCACCATCGAGATGCCGGCCGGCCTGGTCGGCGACATCCACGCCGGCGAATCGATTGAAGTCTCGGCCGTACGCGAGCTCGAGGAAGAAACCGGCTGGACCGCCGATCACGCCGAAGTGCTGCTGATCGGCCCGACCTCTTCCGGCGCCAGCAGCGAGAAGATCGCCTTCGTGCGCGCCACCGGCCTGCGCCGGATCGGCGAAGGGGGTGGCGACGACAGCGAGGACATCATCGTGCACGAGATTCCGCGCAGTGAGGCAGCGGCCTGGCTGGTGCAGAAGATGGGCGAAGGCTACGAGCTGGACGCCAAGCTCTGGGCCGGGCTGTGGATGATCGAGCATCACCTGGACGGACGCCCGCGTGGCTGACGCCGACCTGCATGCGCTGCCGGCGCTGCTCGGCGCCGACGACCCGGCGATCTACGCGATCCACCGGGCGCAGGGCGCCTCGCCGTACCTGCTGCTGGCCGACCACGCCGGCCAGCAGGTGCCGCGTGCGCTGACCGGGCTCGGCCTGCCCCAGGCGGAGCTGGACCGGCATATCGGCTGGGACATCGGCATTGCCGGCACCACTCGTGCACTGGCCGAACGGCTGGATGCCTGGGCGATCGAACAGACCTACTCGCGGCTGCTGATCGACTGCAACCGACCGCTGGCCTCGCCGACGCTGATTCCGGAAGTGAGTGACCACACCGTGGTGCCGGGCAATGCCGGGCTGTCGGCGGCGCAGCGGCAGCAGCGCATCGATGCGATCCACGCACCGTACCACGCCCGCATCGGTGCGGAACTGGACGCGCGGCGCGCTGCCGGCCGCCCCACCCTGCTGGTGATGATGCACAGCTTCACCCCTGTGATGAACGGCGCGCAGCGACCGTGGCACGCCGGCGTGCTGTACCACCAGGACACGCGCTTTGCGCATGCCCTGCTGCAGGCACTGCGCGATGAAGGCGACCTGGTGGTGGGTGACAACGAACCGTATTCGGTCAGCAGTACCAGCGACTACGCGGTACCGGTGCATGGCGAAGGCCGTGGGCTGGTGCACGTGGAACTGGAGATCCGCCAGGACCTGATCGCCGATGCCGCCGGGCAGCAGGCGTGGGCAGAGCGGCTGGCGCGGATCTTCAGCGCGTTGCAGCCGCAGTTGCTGGCGCTGGGTTGAATGCGCGTGGATCCATTCCGGATCGGTAGTGCCGGCCGCTGGCCGGAAACCTCAGGGTAGTTGGATCAATGTGTTTGCCGGCCAGCGGCCGGCACTGCCACAGGCGCGGCACATCCACCCACGGCAGCGCCTTCAATCATGCCTCGTTGGCCGGGCAGACGGTGGCGGCCGATTCGGCCGGCGCCGGGCGCAGGCCCAGCGCGATCACCACGCCGAACAGTGAAAACAAGGCGGCACCGTATTCGGCGCGCACCAGCCCGGCCAGTGCACTCGGCGAACCGGCTGCACCCGCATGGGCATTGGCCACCATCACCAGCACCGCCAGGCCCAGCGCACCACCGATCTGCTGCGCGGTCGCCGCCATGCCAGATGCAACACCCTGCTGTGCGGACGGCACGCCCTGCCCGGCCACGATCCACATCGAGGTCCAGGTCATGCCCTGGCCGATGCTCAGCACTACCACGCCGGGCAGCAGCGGCCAGAAGTTCGAGGCGTGCGGGAGTGTTGCTGCGACCCAGGCGATGCCAACGGCACCGGCCAGCTGGCCGAGCACCAGCACCTTGCGTGCACTCCAGCGCTTCAGCGCCCACTCCGCCAGCTGGATGCCGACCGTGCACACCGCCGTCGCCGGCAGGAATGCCAGGCCGGCCTGCAGCGGGCTCCAGCCGTAGCCGTCCTGGAAGTACAGCGCCATGAAGTAGTACTGCACCCCATAGCTGCTCATGAAGGCGAAGGTCAGGCCCAGTGCCGCGCGCAGTCCGGGCAGCCGCAGCAACGCGAACTGCATCAGCGGATCGCGGCTGCGCTGTTCGATCTGCACGAACGCCACCAGCAGCAGCACCGACAGCAGCAGGCAGCCCAGCGTGGCCGGCGCAGTCCAGCCCCACTCCGGCCCTTGCACGAGGGTAGTGACCAGCAGACTGCCGCCGGCAGTGACGGTGAGGCAACCGGCCAGATCGAAGGAACGGCCCTGCAGACGCGGGCCATCGGCCGGCAACCACGCGCCCGCAGCGACCGCGCAGGTGGTGGCCAGTGGCACGATCACTGCCAGCACCGCCGGCCAGCCGAACGCCTGGGTCAGCACGCCACCGAGCAGCGTGCCCAGCGCCAGGCCCACCGCGCTGGCCATGCTCCAGATCGCAAGTGCGCGGTTGCGCACCGGACCTTCCGCATACAACGTGTTGATCAGCGCCAGCGTGGCCGGGAACAGCAGTGCCGCGCCGATGCCCTGCGCCGCACGCGCGATGATCAGCAGGGTGGCGTTCGGCGCCAGCGCGCCGAGCAGCGACGCCAGTGCGAACAGCAGCATGCCCAGCCGGTAGAAGCGGCGACGGCCGATCAGGTCGGCGGCACGGCCACCCAGCAGCAGGCTGCCGCCGAAGGCCACGGTGTAGGCACTGACGACCCATTGCAGCTGCTGTGCGTTGATCTGCAGCGCGCGCCCCATGTCGTGCAGGGCGACGAAGATGATGGTGGCATCCAGGGCGATGATCAGCTGGGCGGTGGCCAGCAGGGCCAGCGCCCAGCGCGGGTACTTGAGGGGAGGCATCGACGGTCCGGTGCTGTGGGGGAGCGCAGTCTCATTGATGCGACCGAATCAATAAACCCCCTACCAGCCATATCTGTCATGATTTTCAGCATGAATGGAACCTCGATGGACCTCAATGCCGTGCGCATGCTGGTGCAGGTGGCCGAAGCACGCAGTTTCACCGTCGCCGCCGGGCAGCTGGGCCTGAGCCAGTCAGGCCTGTCGCGCGCGATCAGTCGGCTGGAGGCCACGCTGGGGGTGAAGCTGCTGCAGCGAAACACCCGCAACGTGGCACTGACCCCGGATGGTCGTCAGTTCGTCGATCAGGTCGCTCCGCTGCTGTGCGGTCTCGAGGACGCCGAACGCCAGTTGGCCGACCGTCCGTGCACACCCTCGGGCACTCTGAAGATCAGTGCGCCCTCGATGTTCGGGCGCAAGGTGCTGGTACCGCTGCTGGGGCCGATGCTGCAGCAGCACCCGCATCTGCAGGTGGAAGCCGTGCTCAACGACCGCCTGGTCGATCTGGTCGAGGAAGGCTTCGATGCCGCGCTGCGCACCGGCGTCATCGCCGACCAGCGCATCGTCGCGCGGCCATTGCGGCCGCTGCGCTGGGTGACGGTGGCCAGCCCCGCGTATCTGGCCCGCTGTGGCGCACCGGACGATGTGGCCGCGCTGCAGGATCACGCCTGCCTGGCGGTGCGCAACCTGCGCAGTGGCCGGCTGGTGGACTGGCAGTTCCTGCAGGACGGGCAACTGCGCGAGTTCACGCCGCCGACGCGGATGGTGTTCGACAGCGGCGATCCGCTGGTGGAAGCGGCCATCGCCGGCATCGGCATCGTGCAGGTGATGGATTTCGCGGTGGCCGATGCGTTGGCCGACGGCCGCCTGCAGCGCGTGCTGCAGCCGTTCGAGGGACGCAGCCGCGCGCTGTCACTGATCTACCCGCCGTCGCGCCAGCATTCGCCGAAGCTGCAGGTGCTGGCCGACGCGTTGCTGGCCGGGGATTGGTAGCGCCGGCCGCTGGCCGGCGCCTGCAGGAATCCACCCGTTTCAGGTTTGCCGGCCAGCGGCCGGCACTACCAGGCTGTGGTAGATCCACGCCATGC
>NZ_JAOBZT010000067.1:0-22744 GCF_029839005.1 Stenotrophomonas sp. GD03958
CCGCCAATGGCAATCCTCCGCTGGTCAAAGGCATGAACCGGCGCAGCCAGATCCTGCGCCTGCTGATGCGCTATCGCCATTCAGGGGTGTTCTCGGGCATGAACCTGGATGCCGCAGGCAATCCAGCCGACGTTCCCGCGGACGGCAACCCGGAACAGTTCGTCAGCGATCTGGAAGCGCTGGGCCCGACCTTCGTCAAGCTGGGCCAGATGCTGTCCACGCGCCCGGACATGGTGCCGGTAGAGTTCGCCACGGCGCTGGAGCGCATGCAGGAAAAGGTAGCGCCGATTCCCGTCGAGCGCATCCACGCCATCATCGAGCAGGAGCTGGGCGTAGGGGTGAACAAGCTGTTTGCCGCGTTCGACCCCGAGCCGCTGGGCTGCGCATCGATCGCGCAGGTGCATCGGGCCGTGCTGCACGACGGACGCCAGGTGGCGGTGAAGGTGCAGAAGCCTGAAGTGGCCGCACAACTTCGCTCGGACCTGGAGGCGCTGCGCAGCTTCGCGCTGGCCGCCGACCACCTGACCCAGGTGGGCCGCCGCGTGCGCCTGCGCGACTGGCTCAACGAATTCGCCAAGACCCTGATGCAGGAGCTGGACTACCACGCCGAGGCCGAGAACCTGGCCCGTTTCGGCCGGCACCTGAAGCCGTTCCGCCGCCTGTGGATACCGCAGCCGCTGTGGGACTACAGCAGCCAGCGCGTGCTGACCATGGAACTGGCCACCGGCGTGCGCGTGGATGCGATTCCCGATGTGCGCCGCACCGAACAATCGATGGACCCGCTGGCGGCCGCGCTGATCCGCGGCTACCTGGACCAGATCTTCGTGCACGGCGAGATCCACGCCGACCCGCACCCCGGCAACCTGCGGGTGATGCCCGATGGACGGCTGGCAATCTTCGACCTGGGCATGGTTGCGCACATGCCGCCGCGCCTGCGCGAGCGCTTGCTGAAGATCCTGTTCGCAGCGGTCGATGGCCGTGGCGAGGAAGTGGCTGACGACCTGATCAGCATCAGCACGCGGCTGGAGGCGTTCGACGAGGAACGTTATCTGCGCGAGACCGGCCAGTTGATCGCGCGTTACGCCGCCAGCGGCACGTTCTCCGAAGGCCGCGTGGTGCTGGACATGGTGCGCATCGCCACCGCCTGCGGCCTGCGCACGCCGCCGGAACTGAGCCTGCTCGGCAAGGCACTGCTCAACCTGGAAACCGTATGCCGCTTGCTGGCACCCGAACTGGATACCCGCCGCATCGTCGAGCGCCAGCTGCAGCATGTGATGCGTGCGCGCCTGAAAAAATCACTGTCCGCAGCCAACATCGCCAGCGAGGCGATGGAGCTGCAGCAGCTGCTGCGCGATGGGCCGCGCAAGCTGTCGGACATCATGGCGCTGCTGGCCGAGAACCGTCTGCAGATGAAGGTGACGGGCCTGGAAGAATCGCGGCTGATGGAGAACCTGCAGAAGATCGCCAACCGCGTGGCGGCCGGCATCATCAGCGCGGCATTGATCATGGCCGCCGCGATGATGATGAAGATCGACACCGGCTGGCACCTGTTCGGCTATCCGCTCATCGCCCTGATTCTGTTGTTCATCGGCGTAGTGCTCGGCCTTGGCATCGTAACCAGTGCATTGCTGTTCGACCGTCGTGCGCGGGCACGCGAAGAACGCGGGCATCGCTAGCGCATCGACAAAAACACCCGTATTCATGCAGTTTTTAATGCAATCCAGCTACCCCTTTCACGCTCGTTTTACCTTCTGAGCGCGATTACGCGCGCGTCATTTCAACAAACATTTCAGTCAGGTTCGTGCATGCACTATCGGGTCATCGGCCTGTCACATGCATGTGCTTGCGGCAGCGCCGGTCGGATGGACACGCGTCGGTACGACGTCCATCACCACCACCCCGTCACTGCCGAAGCTGCCTATGCTCTGGATACTGCTGCTGTCGTTGTTGCTGCTGTGCTGGTTGTTCCTCGCGTCCGAGAAATGGGTGTGGTGGAAGGCCAGTGCGTTCTCGCTGCTGCTGCTCATGCTCAGCGCATGGTGGCTGATCGACAAGCTGTCCGGTGATGGGCTCAACGCTGCCACCCTTTACCACCTCGGCGCCGACATGGAAGGCGCCGGTGTCTCCGACTTCAAGGGCTACATCGCCGGCTTCATCGTGCTGGCGCTGGTCTCGCTGCTGCCGCTGTTCGCCACGCGGGTGAAGCGCTGGCGCCGGCCCGGCCACGGTGGCGCGCTGTTCGCGGGCTTCGCGGCCGTGTGGGTGGCCACGATCATGATCAGCCCGCTGGCCCGCGACGGCCAACGCCTGTACCAGCAGCTGCGCCCGGTCGACTTCGCCCGCATCGCCCCCGAATACCAGGTGCCGACGCAGCCGCTGCAGCGCCCACGCAACATCGTCTGGATCTACGGCGAGAGCCTGGAGCGCACCTACCTGGACGAGAACGTGTTCCCGGGCCTGATGCCCAATCTCAACCGCCTGGCCACGAAGTCGCTGGACGTGCGCGGCCTTGCCTCGGCCGAAGGCAGCGGCTGGACCATCGCCGGCCTGGTGTCGTCGATGTGCGGCGTGCCGCTGACCACCTCGCAGGGCGATGAAAACAGCATGGACCGGATGGGCAGCTTCCTGCCCAAGGCAGTGTGCCTGGGCGACTACCTGAAGCAGCAGGGCTATACCAACCATTACCTGGGCGGGGCCAACGGCCAGTTCGCCGGCAAGGGTCAGTTCCTGGCCAGCCACGGTTTTGACGAAGTGCATGACCTCGCCTGGTTCAAGCAGCAGAAAAAGATCGGTCGCATCCACTACTCGGCCTGGGGCGTGCACGACGACGTGCTGCTGGATACCGCCTACCAGCGCTTCGAACAGCTCTCGCGCGCCGGCTCGCCGTTCATGCTCACCACGCTCACCATGGACACCCACCACCCGGCGGGCCACCTGCCGGTGTCGTGCAAGGGCGAGCGCTACCAGAGCCGGTACGGCAACATCAACATGCTCAACGCGCTCAAATGCAGTGACCGGCTGATCTCGCAGCTGGTCGAACGCATCCAGGCCAGCCCGTACGGCAAGGACACGCTGATCGTGATCGCCTCCGACCACCTGGCGATGCCCAACGATCTGACCCACATCCTGACCCGGCAGAAGCGCGAGAACCTGCTGCTGTTCCTGGGCGATGGCATTGCGCCGCAGCAGCTCAGTGCCGACGCCGGCACCACGCTGGATTCGGGTGCGACTCTGCTCAGCCTGCTGGACCCGAACCTGAAGACGATGGGCTTCGGCCGTTCACTGATCGACCCGCAACGCGCGCCCAGCGCCAGTGTGGCCGCGCGACGCGACCAGGGTCGCGACTACCCGCAGTATCTGGCGTTCGCCCGTTCGCTGTGGCTGGGTGAACCTACGCGTGAACTGAAGATCGACGGCGACGACCAGGTGGTGGTCGGCCTGCAGCACGTGCAGCCACCGGTGCTGCTCGAGTACGACAAGGACTGGGGTTTGAAGTCGGTGTACCTGGAAAACACCTCGCGCCAGTTCGATGATGCCAACCCGGACAACACCCTGGCCTATGTCGACCGCTGCACCGCGTTCGAGGACGGCTCGGCCGACGGTGACTGGTGCGCGCTGCTGGTCAACCGCGACAACGGCATCAAGCTGTACCGCGACAACGACCTGCGCGGCGGCATCGCGGTCGATGCACCGCTGGATGCACTCCAGGGCCCGCGCCCGAGCGTGCGCCAGGCGCACATGATCACCCAGAAGGGACGCCGTACGCGTGCCGGCCAGTACATGTTGCAGCTGGTGGCGAGCACGCGCCCGGATCGCGGCTTCTGGATCGAAGCAGTGTCGTCGCAGCGCAAGGTGGTGCTGGCCCAGCAGTGGGTGCAGCCGGATGCCGACGGCAAGATCAACGTGACGTTCGGGCTGGACCACGAAGTGGATGATCTGGAGATCCGCGCGTGGTTGAACCATGCCGAGAAGCTGGCAGTGGATACGTTCGCACTGGTGCCGTCGCGCAGCCGACCGCGAGGGTAGGGTTCTTTGCAGGGCTGCGCCCTGCACTCGCTACAAACCGGGGCAACGGCAACAGCAACAGCGTGCATTCCGTGGGATGGCGGGGCGGTGTCGGAGTGCGGGGACGCCGTAAATCCGTCCCTGGAGGCTTGGCAGCCGCATCCATGCGGCTGACACCCCCGCGCACCCAACCCGGCCGGCCTCCGACAGATTTCGGTGGCCTGCACCACGGAGAAGAAAATAAGATCAAAAGCGGGCCGCGCGCTGCGCTTGCTCGTGTAGAGCCGAGCCCATGCTCGGCTTCACGGACCGGCCAGAAAGCAGCCGAGCGTGGGCTCGGCTCTACAAAAAGCGGCCTGTCAGGCTGCCTTTGCTTTTGATCTTCTTTTCTCTTCCGTGGGTGGACGTGCACGGAACCTGTCCGTGGCCGGGCAGGTGGGCTGCGCAGGGGCGTGAGCCGCATGGATGCGGCGACCGAGCTTACATGGACGTACTTGCAGCGGCCCCTGCGCAGTCCACCTGCCCGGCCTCACCCATGAACTGCTCTACGTGTCCACCCACGAGGGGCGGCGCCGTTGGCTGGAAACTACAGTCCAGCGCCCGCGTCGCCTTCCGGCTCCAGCGCCTTCACCAGCACCGCTGCCTGCGTTCGGCTATGGCACTCGAGCTTCTTCAGGATCGCAGTGACATGAACCTTCACTGTGTTCTCGGCCAACCCCAGCGTGTAGGCGATCTGCTTGTTGAGCAGGCCATCGGCCAGGCACAGCAGTACCCGGAACTGCTGCGGGGTCAGCTGGGCCAAGCGGCTGGCCAGCAGTGCATCGGCCTCCGAACGCTCGGCGGCCATCGCCGGGAACCACAGGCCACCATCGAGCACCGCCTGCACCGCCTCGCCGATGGTCTCGGCCGGGGCCGACTTCGGGATGAAACCGGCCGCGCCGAACTGCTGGGCACGGCGGATCACCCGCAGATGGTCGTTGGAGGAGAGGATCACCACCGGAATGTCCGGATGCGAACCACGCACGTGCAGCAGCGCGGAAAAACCGTGTGCGCCGGGCATGGTCAGGTCGAGCAGCACCAGGTCCACATCGGGATGCGCGTCGAGTGCCTCGGCCAGCGCCTCGGCGCTGGCAACCTCGCGCACCTGTGCCAACGGCAGGCTCTGCCGCAAGGACTGCACCACCGCCGAACGCAGCAGCGGATGGTCATCGGCGATCAGGATGGTGTACTCGCTCATGCTGCCATTGTACGGGCCGGCCGGCGCCTCAGCGCCCCGCCGGCTCCACGCTGCTGCGCCAGGCGTCGAGGAACTGGCGGCGCTTGAGCGCGTCCAGGTACACCAGCAGGCCCGGGCCGAGCTGGATCGGACGGCGGCTGCGGCCGGGCGCGTCGTCACCACGTGCGTTACCGGTCACGATCGGCATCAGCCGCGCTTCGCGCGACAGCACTTGCTGGCCACGCGGCGACAGCAGGTAATCGAGGAAGCGCCGCGCTTCTTCCGGGTGCGGGCCGGTGCGCGGGATGACTGCGGTGCGCAGCACCACCAGCGTGTAGTCCTCGGGCTCGATGATGGCCAGTGGCTCGCCCGCATCGACACGTGCCTGCGCGTAGGAGCCGAGCACGTTGTAGACCAGCGACAGCTGGCCACTGGCCACCTGATCCAGCAGCACGCCAGTACGCTCCTCGCGCACCACGCCGTTGTCGCCGAGCGCGCCCAGCAGCGCGCCGGCAATGCTGCCGCGCTGCGCGTCCTGGGTCGCCAACAGGTAGCCGACGCTGCTGCGCTCGATGTCATAGGTGCCGACCCTGCCGCGCAGGGGTGCACCTTCAGCACGCAGCCGGTCCAGCAGCTGGCGGCGCGTGTGCGGCACCTTGGCCGAAGGAATCGCGCGGGTGTTGTAGACCATCACCACCGGCTCGTAGCTGATGCCGAACGCCTCGTTGCGCCACTGTGCCCAGGCCGGCAGCGCCGCGGTCTGCGCCGAGCGATGCGGCAGCGCATGGCCATCGTTGACCAGCTTGGTCTGCAGGTCCATGCCGCTGGAGATCAGCAGGTCCGGCGATGCCGGGCCGCCGCGGTCGTGCAGGTACCGCGCGTACAGGTCCTGGGTGATGATGTCCTCGTACACCACTTCGGTGCCGGGGTGCAGGCGCTGGTAGTCGGCGATGACCACCGCGAACACTTCGATGTCGGTGGTACCGTGGATGCGTAGCTGCGCCGTGGCCGCCCCCTTCGCAGGGAAGCGGCGCACGTCGCCCGGCGCGGCCAACACCGGCAGGGCCAGCAGCAGCGCAACAGTCGTGGCGAACAAGCGGATCATGGACTGCTCCGGGGCAGGCGGATGGTGGCGACCAGCCCGCCCTGCGGGCGGTTGCTCAGGTCAATGCGGCCGCCATGGCTGTCGACCACGCGCTTGACGATGGCCAGGCCCAGCCCGGCACCACCTGAGGGCGCGCCTTCGCCACGTGCGAAACGCTCGAATACGCGCTCGGCATCGGCCGGGGCGATGCCTGCGCCGTGGTCGGCGATGGTCAGCACGGCCTGCTCGCCTTCCACGGTAAGGGCAATCTGTAGGTCGCCGTCACCGCCGTACTTCAGTGCGTTGTCGACCAGGTTCTTGATCGCCTCGCGCAGCAGCAGCGCATCGCCGTGCACCAGCGCCGGTTCGGCGGTCATCGCCAACTGTACGCGCGGCGCCGGACCGGCCTGCGGCAGCGCTTCATGCAGGGCCTGGTGCACGGTCTCGGCCAGGTCCACCGCTGCAAAGCGCTGCAGATGCGAACGATGGATCACGCTGGCATCGCTGAGCAGCTGGTTCAGCAGCCGGCTCATATGGGTGGCATTGCGCTCGATCGCCTGCAGGCTGCGCCGCATGTCCTCCGGATCGTCATCATCCAGCGCCAGCTGTGCCTGTGCGCGCAATGCAGCCAGCGGCGTGCGCATCTGGTGCGCAGCCTCGGCCATGAACGCACGCAGTGTCTCGTTGCTGCTGGACAGGCGTTCCATGAAGCGGTTCAGCGCCGCCACCATCTGGTCCATCTCGCGCGGAACGTGGGCATCCAGCGGCTTCAGGTCGGACGGCTCCCGTCGCGACAGCTCGCGCTCCACCCGCACCAGCGGCCGGAATGCGCGATGCACGCCGAACGCCACCAGTGCCAGCAGCAGGCCGGACAGCACGCCGATCGCCAGCAACGCGCGATTGACCATGTCCTGCGCGACCGCTTCACGCGCACGCCGGGTCTGGCCGACCTGGACCTGCACCTCGCCCTGCGCCGAGGCAGCGGCGAAGCTGCGGCCGACCACCACGAAGCGCACGGTCTCGCCGCTGTAGGTGGCATCGAACAGCTGCGGCTGGGTACCGGGCCGGCGCGGCGGTGCCGGCAGGTCACCGTAGCCGGTGATCAGCGTGCCGCGGCTGTCGGCCACGCGATAGAACACGCGGTCCTCCGGTGCCATCGCCAGCAGGTCCAGCGCCGCATACGGCAGATCGACCTGCCACTGCCCATCGACCAGCGCCACCGAATCGGCGATGGACAGCGCCGAGGACACCAGCAGGTGATCGTAGGAACGGTTGGCGGCACGCTGGCCGTAATCGCGTGCGGCGAACAGCAAGGCCACCGCGAACACCGCCAGCAGCACGCCGAGATAGAGCAGCAGCGTGCGCCGCAGCGAACCCGGCGCCGCAGTCGCAGCGCGCGCGTCAGTCATCGGCGTCGGCATGGGTATCGCTGGCCTCCAGCAGATAGCCGACACCGCGCACCGTGGTGATGCGCAGCGGTGCGCCCGCCAGCTTCTTTCTCAGGCGGCCAACATACAACTCGATGGCGTTCGGGCCCGCTTCGTCATCGAAACCAAACAGGCCGTTGCCGATCTCGTCCTTGCCGACCACCTGGCCAAGACGGCCGACCAGGATCTCCAGCAGGCGGTACTCGCGATTGGGCAGTTCGATCGGCTCCCCGTCGAGGCTGACCCGGTGCGCAGCGTTGTCGAACTGGAAGCCGCCAATCTGCACCACTTCGCTGGCCTGCCCACGCGCGCGCCGCAGCAGTACGCGGCAGCGTGCTTCGAACTCGCGGAAGTCAAAGGGCTTGCCCAGGTAGTCGTCGGCGCCCACATCCAGCGCCTGCACGCGATCCTCGATGCCATCGCGCGCGGTCAGCATCAGCACCGGCGTGCTGTCACCGCGCTCGCGCATGCCGGCCAGCACGCGCAGGCCGTCCAGCTTGGGCAGGCCGATATCCAGCACCACCAGATCGAAGCTCTGGTAGCGCAGCACGCTGGCAGCGGCCAGGCCGTCGGCCTGCCAGTCCACGGCATGGCCACTGCGACGCATGCGACGGATGATCGCATCGGCCAGATCCGGGTTGTCTTCGACCAGCAGCAGGCGCATGGGCACGACGGTGGGAGGGGAAGCGAATGCTACCGCATGACGCCGGGGCCGCCCGCCGGGCCATGCCTGGCGACCATTTACGCTGCACCGCACAAACCGCTGACAGGACGATGACAGCTACGGCGACCCAGACTGCAGCCGCGCACCGTCCGGTGCCCACGATTGCCGCGCGCCTGTCGCGCACCTGGGAGGGTTTGTGGAATTGAAGTTTGCCTGGCGGCGTCCTGCCGCCATGATGGCGCTGGCTGCCCTGTCGGCGCCGGCCTTCGCTGCCGAAGACGACCGCCCGGTCACGGCCACTCTCGGTGGCCGCCTGCACCTGGACTTCGCCACCTTCGACAACGACAACCGCGGCACCCCGAACAAGGACGACACCGAAATCCGCCGTGCGTGGGTTGACGTATCCGGCAAGTTCTTCGTGGTCGACTACAAGCTGGAAGCCGATTTCTCCGGCGACCGCGTCGAGGCCAAGGACGTGTACCTGGCACGCAGCTTCGGCAAGGCCGGCAAGCTGACCGTGGGCCAGTTCAAGCAGTACTTCTCGCTGGATGACCGCACCAGTTCCAACTACGGCAGCTTCCTGGAGCGCGGCAACGCCGGCACCACGCTGGCGCCGCTGTACCGCCTGGGTGCGTCCTGGCAGGCCAACCCCGGTGACTTCACCTGGGCGGCCAGCCTCTACAGCCTGGAGAGCATCGACGCCTGGCAGGTGAAGGGCCGTGCGGCGGGTGGCCGCGTCACCTGGGCACCCTCGCCCAGCGACGGCGACGTGCTGCACCTGGGCCTGTCGCTGGCCCGTGAGGCCTACGACAACCCGGGTGCCAACGGCGTGCCCGGCCTGCGTATCCGCCCGCGCCCGGCCGGGCACCTGTCCGACGAGAGCCGCCTGACCCTGGTCGACTTCTCCGCCGGCCGCGATACCGACGTCAACAAGTGGTCGCTGGAATACGCGCAGGTGCGCGGCGCGCTGTCGTGGCAGGGCGAGTTCAGTGGCGCCACCTTCGATGATGGCGCCCAACGCGGCGACGTGATGGCGGCCTACGGCATGCTCAGCTGGTTCGTCACCGGCGAAAGCCGTGCCTACGACCGCAAGACCGGCCGCTTCGCGCGGGTGAAGGACATCCGCCACAAGGCCGGGGCCTTCGAAGTGGCGCTGCGCTACGACCAGATGTGGGGCGCGCAGCATCTCGACGGTGCGCCGGACCTGCGTCGTGGCAGCACCGAAGCCTGGACGCTGGGTGGCAACTGGTACCTGCGCGACAACCTGCGCTTCATGCTCAACGTGATCGAAAGCCGCAACCGTGATCGCCTGGCCGGGGTGACGGTGGACCGCACGCGCGCGGTCACCGGCCGCCTGCAGTACGACTTCTAGGCCCGACATCCCGGACATTCCGCCCGGGCCCCTTCCACTCCCCACGTCCTGTTTTCGCAAGGAGTCCGCAGATGATGCTGAGCATCCTCGGCTTTGGCATGGTCATTACGTTCATGTACTTGATCATGAGCAAGCGCCTGTCGCCGCTCGTCGCCCTGATTACCATCCCCATCCTGTTCGCGCTGATCGGTGGCTTCGGTGCCGGCATCGACGAGATGATGCTGGAGGGCATCAAGAAGATCGCACCCACCGGCGTGATGCTGATGTTCGCCATCCTCTACTTCGGGGTGATGATCGACGCCGGCCTGTTCGATCCGCTGGTGCGGGTGATCCTGCGCTTCGTCAAGGGCGACCCGATGAAGATCGTGCTTGGCACCGCGGTGCTGGCGATGCTGATCTCGCTCGATGGCGATGGCTCGACCACCTACATGATCACCGTCTCGGCGATGCTGCCGCTGTACCAGCGGTTGGGCATGAACGCGCTGAACATGACCTGCGTGACCATCCTTGCCGGCGGCGTGATGAACCTGACCCCGTGGGGCGGCCCGACCGCACGCGCGGCCACCGCGCTGCACGTGGACCCGGCCGACGTGTTCGTGCCGTTGATCCCGTCGATGGTGATCGCCTGTGCCGGCGTGCTGCTGCTGGCCTGGTACCTGGGCCTGAAGGAACGCCGTCGCCTCGGCGTGGTGACCCTGCCCAAGGGCGGCAGCTGGATGGACAACAGCGTGTCCGATGACAGCAACCCGCTGCCGACTGTGGAAGACGCCGAGGACATCAAGCGTCCGAAGCTGCTGTGGGTGAACCTTGCGCTGACCGTGGCGCTGATGACCGCGCTGATCGTTGGCGTGCTGCCGATGCCGGTGCTGTTCATGGTCGGCTTCGCCATCGCCCTGGTGATCAACTATCCGAACCTGACCGAGCAGCGCCGCCGCGTGGTCAACCACGCCGGCAACGTGCTGTCGGTGGTGTCGCTGATCTTCGCCGCAGGCATCTTCACCGGCATCCTCAACAACACCGGCATGGTCGAAGCGATGTCGCACAGCTTCCTGGCCGTCATTCCGGAATCGTGGGGCCCGTACCTGGCGGTGATCACGGCGGTGGCGTCGATGCCGTTCACCTTCTTCATGTCCAACGACGCGTTCTACTTCGGCGTGCTGCCGATCCTGTCCGAGGCCGCCGGCAACTACGGCATCACCCCGGTGGAAATGGCGCGCGCCTCGCTGGCCGGCCAGCCGGTGCACCTGCTCAGCCCGCTGGTGCCGTCCACCTACCTGCTGGTGGGCCTGGCCAAGGTCGAATTCGCCGACCACCAGAAGTTCACCCTGAAGTGGGCCATCGCCATCTCGATGCTGCTGATGATCGGCAGCCTGCTGTTCGGCCTGTATCCCCTCGCCGCCTGACCCTTTGCCAAGGAGCCTTCTGCAATGACGCTTCGAATCGCTTACGTCACCAGTGGAATGGGCAGTGTCGGCACTGCCATCTGCCAGAGCCTGGCCCGCAGCGGCCACACCGTGGTTGCCGGCTGCGCGCCGAACTCGCCGCGCAAGGCCAACTGGCTGCGCGAGCAGCGCGAACAGGGCTTTGACTTCATCGCCTCCGAGGGCAATGCCACCGACTGGGCCTCGACCAGTGCCGCGTTCGCCAAGGTGCGCGCCGAGGTCGGTGAAGTGGATGTGCTGGTCAACAACTCCGGCGGCAGCCGCGACCTGCTGTTCCGCCAGATGACGGTGGAGGACTGGAACGCAGTGATCGCCTCCAACCTCAACGCGCTGTTCAACCTCACCAAGCAGGTGGTGGACGGCATGGCCACGCGCGGCTGGGGCCGCATCATCAACATCGGCTCGGTCAGCGCCCACAAGGGCCAGATCGGCCAGGTCAACTACGCCACCGCCAAGGCCGCGATGCATGGCTTCAGCCGTGCACTGGCTGCCGAAGTTGCGTCGCGCGGGGTCACCGTCAACACGCTGTCGCCGGGCTACATCGCCAGCCAGGCGATCAGCAGCTTCCCGCCGGATGTGCTGGACCGGCTGGCCGCCTCGGTGCCGGTGCGCCGCTTGGGTCGGCCGGAGGAAGTAGCTGGCCTGTGTGCGTGGTTGGCGTCGGATGAAGCTTCGTACGTGACCGGCGCCGACTATCCGGTCAACGGTGGCCTGTACATGGGTTGAGCCCGTCTCCACGCAAGGCGTGGAACGCCTCCCCCACGGAGTGCGCGGGGCCGGTGAACCTTCGCTTGCGAGGGGGATCCGGCCCCTTTTGTTTCCGCATTTTCGGGACGCATTGCCCGATACATCGGCAGAACCGGTGCTATACCTGCCAACGCTCGCTGAGCCCGATGGATGAACGGCCGGAATCGCGGATCAAGGAGGTTGGCATGCGTGCATTGCTGATTGCGCTTCTCGTGGTCGCCACCCCGCCACTGGCGGCCACCCCACCTGCTGCCACTGCGGAAGAGGCGGATGCAACCTGGCGGCTCGTGGAGCGCTGGTCCTTGCAGCTGTCACGCTCTGACCTTGTCGCGCAGCTATCACCCTTGGCTCCGGCCGGCTCGCGTTCGGAAGCAAGAATGGGCCGGGGCGACAGCGCCGCCATCGATCTGGCGCCATTCGCGGTCGCTGGGAGGATCAAGGGGCCCTCTGGCCAGATCTACACCGACGCGTCGGGGCGAATCATCAAAGGCATTACGCTGCGGCTGAGCGGCGCCTGCATCTCGCGAAAGCAGATGGGTCGTCGCTACCCCGACTTCAATGTCCTTTCCGTGCCGTCAGGGCATAGCCTGGACGAGTCGACGGTGTTCGGCACAGTAGTGAACGGCATCCAGATCGGGTTCTCATTCTCCGAACATGACCGTGACTGCATGGACCAGCTCAAATTGAGCTGGCCTGGGGAGCGCTTCTGATTCCCACCGGCCTACCACCATGACGAACATGTTGCAGAACACGCACCACTGCCCTGCATCGTTCGTTGGTTT
Source organism: Stenotrophomonas sp. GD03958 (assembly GCF_029839005.1). NCBI lineage: Bacteria > Pseudomonadati > Pseudomonadota > Gammaproteobacteria > Lysobacterales > Lysobacteraceae > Stenotrophomonas > Stenotrophomonas sp. GD03958. The sequence goes on from NZ_JAOBZT010000067.1 coordinate 12,740, forward strand.
TTCGTAAAGAAGGTTTCATGTTCCGTTCGCATAGTGGCCATGCACCGCGCACGCGTGCCGGTGACCACCCCCAATGCAACGGACCACCATGCATACCCGACACCTGACGATCGCCGTGGCGATCGCGCTCTCCGCCGCCGCCAGCGCCCATGCCGCCACCGCTGCCGACACCGGCGCCAGCACCGATGCCGCACTGAGCGCGCAGACGCTGGATACCGTCTCCGTGATCGGCCAGGGCGAGACCCGCCAGGTGCAGCGCATCACCGCGGTCGACAAGCAGGTGCTGCCTCCAGGTACCAGTGGCCAGAAGATCCTCGACCGCCTGCCGGGCGTGTCGGTGCAGTCCAACGATGCCTTCGGCGCGAACGAAGAATCGCAGACCATCAGCCTGCGCGGCTTCGACAAGAGCCGCCTCGGCTATACGCTGGACGGCATCCCGTTGGGTGACAACAGCTACGGAAACTACAACGGCCTGAGCATTGCCCGCGCGATCATTGCCGAGAACCTGGCCGGTGCCGAGCTGTCGCAGGGCATCGGTTCGCTGGGCGTGGCTTCGACCAGCAACCTGGGCGGCACCATCCAGTATTTCTCGATGGACCCGTCCACTGAATTCGGTGGACGTGCCAGCGTCACCGTCGGCGACAACAACCAGCGCCGTGGCTACCTGCGCGTGGATACCGGCGACATCAACGGCTTCTCGGCCTATGTGTCCGGCGTGCACCAGGACCAGGACATGTGGGCCGCGCCCTACCAGAACCAGACCACCCGCCAGTTCAACGCCAAGGCAGTGTGGAATGTCGGCGACCACCGCTTCGGTGCGTTCGTGGCCACCTCGCGCGCCAGCCAGGCCAACTACGCCTACCTGTCCAAGGACATGCTGGCGCGTGGCCTGAGCTGGGATTGGAACATCTACGCGCCGGACTGGGATCGCGCCGTGGCCGCTGCGTACTGCGCGCCGGGCACCTACAACAAGGCACGCTGCAAGTTCAGCGGCGGCGTCAACAGCATCGACGATGCCTACTACCAGAGCCGCGCATTGCGCGACGACAATCTCTATTCGGTCGATGCCGACCTTCGCCTGGGCGAGCAGGGCCGCCTGAAGCTGCTGGCCTACCACCACGACAACCGTGGCCAGGGCCACTGGTGGGCACCGGGCCAGCCATCCTACCCGGGCACCGACAGGATGCTGCCGATCTCGATCCGCAGCACCAACTACACGATCAACCGCGATGGCCTGACCGCCGCATTGTCGTGGACGGTGGGCATCCACGAACTGGAAGCCGGCCTGTGGTACGAGCAGAACGACCATAACGTGTCGCGCAACTTCTACTACATCAGTGGCCCGTTCCTGGACGACCTGTACCTGAAGAACCCCGACCGCCTGCTGTTCAACCAGGACTTCGACATCCGCACGCGCCAGTTCTACGTGCAGGACCGCATGCGCTTCCTCGACCAGCGCCTGACCGTGGACGTAGGCCTGAAGAGCCCGAACACCCGCATGCGCGCCACCGCGAAGGGCGGCGTGGAAACCAGCATCGCCTCGGGCACGCTCACCGCCAAGGAATCGGTGCTGCCGCAGCTGGGCGTGGGCTTCAAGCTCAACGCCAACAACGAGCTGTTCGCTTCGTACGCGGAAAACATCGCCGCGTTCGTGGGCGGTGGCAGCGGCGGCCCGCTGCAGGTGTCGCCGGAATCGTTCGCGGCCAGCGCCGGGCTGGAGCCGGAGAAGTCCAAGAGCCTGGAAGCCGGCTTCCGCACTTTCGGTGAGAAGTACCAGGCCTCGATCGCTGCATACAACGTCAAGTTCGACAACCGCCTGCTGTCGCTGAACCCGTGTTCGAGCATCGAAGTCGGCACGCGCCCGGAGTGCGTGACGCGCTTCATCAACGTCGGTTCGGTGAAGAGCCATGGCGCGGAACTGACCTTCATCCTCAAGCCGATTGATGGCCTGCAGTGGTACAACGCGCTGTCCTGGAACAAGACCACCTACGAGGATGACTACACCTCGGGCGGTGCGATCGTACCGGTGGCCGGCAAGATCACGGTGGATACGCCGCAGCGCATGGCCTCCAGCGAGATCAGCTGGAACCGCGACGGCTTCTTCGCCAGCCTGCGTGCCAAGTACACCGGCAAGCGCTACTACACCTACACCAACGACCAGTCGGTGCCGGGCGTGACCACCTTCGACGCTGGTGCAGGCTACGACTTCGGCCCGGGCCTGGGCCTGCGCAACGTGCGGGTGTCGTTGAACGCGACCAACCTGACCAACAAGCGCTATGCCGGCCAGCTGAGTTCGTTCGCACCGACGGATCCGGAAGGCAAGCGCTATGCGATCCATGCGAGCGCGCCGCGGCAGCTGTTCATGACGGTGGCGGCGGAGTTCTAAGTCGAAAGCGTTGCTCCGCGGCGTCTTGATTATCATCGCGGGGCAGAGCCGGATGGGCCGGCGCAGGACACGCCGTGAACCCCGCTCCGCGGTCCGTCCCAGCCGCTAGCGGCTGTGCGTTCGGGCGCTTGCGAAGCAGTGCTTCGCAAGCAAAGCGCCCTCACCCATGGGGGCTCGATGGCGCCATCCATGGCGCCAACGGTCCTGCGCCGGCCCATCCGACCCTGCTCGACGGCTTCCCGCGCCACGGTGCGGAAGGCAAAGAAGAGCAAAAGCAAAGAGCCGGGCATTGCCCGGCTCTTTGCTTTTCAAGCGCAATCCCTTCGGCGCGGTGATGTGCTGCCGCCCGCGCGGGAAACTGTCTGGCGGCGGTGGGGCACCCTGGCCAGGACCGTGAGGCGCATGGATGCGCCGATCGAGCCCCCATGGATGGGTTTACGGCGTGTCCTGGCCAGGGTGCCCCACCGCGGCCCAGCGATATCCATCGAGGCGCCAGCGCATCATCCCGCCAACGCATTTCATTCCGGCGCCAGCTGGTCCATCCGTATCCGGTTGGCGAACAGCGAGAACGCCAGCATCCCGGCCAGCCCGTTCGCCCGGCTCACCCAATGCGGCAGCCAGCGCGGTGGCTTCAGCACACCCGCTTCGAACAACGGCGCGAACGCGATCGCATCGGCCAGGCTCATCTTGCCGGCGAACAACCAGCGGCAGACCTGCAGGCGGTCCTCGGCCAGCATGTGCCGGAAGAAGGTATGCACCGACACCAGCCCGCGCAGATACACCGTGTCCTTGGTGAACGCCAGGCCGCCATTGGGCGGCACGCCACGGAACACGCGCTGTGCCGAGGCGAAACTCTCCTCCGGGTTCTGCCCGGCATCGCAGAAATAGCGGAACACTTCAATGAAGTCGGCGCCTTCGCGTGCCATCGCGATCGCTTCGGTGCGCAGGCTGATCCGCTTCAGGCGCTCGATGTCGATGCTGCCGGTGATCTGTTCGGCAAACGTCGCCAGCCCTTCCTGGGTGGCCGTCACCCGCGGCGAGGACAACGCCAAGCTGGGCAGCACCGGTTGTTCGCGGCCATTCAAGGCCGTCAGCGAATGCACCAGCGCTTCGTGGTGGAACAGCTGCGCGCGGTCGTAGGCACTGAAGCGCGCACTGGTGCGCAGGCGGATGCGGGTCGGACCGGCAGCGGCCTTGGACACCAGCTCAGGATCCAGCTGAACCTGGATGATGCGCGATTCGAAGAACGCATCCAGATCGTTCTGCAGCTGCAGCTGCAGGGCAATGGCCGAGACCGGTACCTGCTCTTCCGGCGCCAGCAGTTCGTGATCGAGTTCGGTAGCGATCTGGATGAAGTGGCGCGCTGCGTCGCGCGTGCTCGGACCATTGCCCGGCAGCGGCTGCTCGGGTGCGCCGAACAGCTGCACCGAACAGGTATCGACTGCCGCAGTGCCCAGCCCCTCCAACAGCTGCGCGGCCAGATCCCAGCTCTGCGCCGACTGCTGCACATAGTGGCCCAGCGGGTGGCTGTCATCGCAGTCGCCGGCGATCGCGGCCAGCGCACGGCGCTCCTCGCTGAAGTCGAGCCGGGGGTAATCCACTTTCGGCAGCACCGGCTGGCCGCGCGCCACGCTTTCCAGGAACGGGGCCTGCACCGTGGCAGGCCAGCTGGTCAGGCCCAGCAGGCGGATGCCCCCCACGGCCTCGACCAGGCGCGCATCGAGCGCTGCATGGTGGGCCACGTCACGGTCCAGCGTCGCAGTCGGTTCCATGCGCGGACTATAACGCCCTGCCGTGCCCGGCGCGGTGTGCCGCCGCCCGAGCATTGGCTCGGGCGCTACAGGGTGTCCCGGGATGCACCTCTTGTAGAGCCGAGCCCACGCTCGGCTGCACTGTCAACGCCTACGCGGCTTCCCCGCCGGCCGGAACTGCTGGCCCTTGCCCTTCCTGCCGCCGCGTTCCTGCGCGGTCTCGGCCTGGCGTACGGCCAGCTTCGCTGCGGCCACGGCCACTTCTTCCTTCAGCTTGAAGTAGTTCAGCAGCCGGCTCTCTTCGATCTCGCCCGCGTCGATCGCTGCGCGAACAGCACAGCCCGGTTCCTGCTGGTGCTTGCAGTCGTTGAAGCGGCACTGTGCGGCCAGCGCTTCGATATCGGCGAAGCCGCCTTCGGACAGCGTCTCTTCACCGGTCGGCTTCAGCTCGCGCATGCCGGGGGTGTCGATCAGGCAGGCACCGGTCGGTAGCGGCATCAGCGCGCGGTGCGTGGTGGTGTGGCGCCCGCGCGAATCGTTGGCACGCACCGCGTTGGTCCTCATCCGCTGCTCGCCGAGCAACGTGTTGGTCAACGTGGACTTGCCGGCACCGGAGGAGCCGACCAGCACCACCGTGCGGCCGGGGCCCAGCCACGGTTGCAGCACCGCCACGCTGTCGGCGTCCAGGCCGTTGATCGCATGCAAGGCGATGCCCTGCATCTCCAGTTCTTCCAGCACCGCCAGCGCGTCCTCGCTGTATTCGGTCTGGTCGGCCTTGGTCAGCACCACCACCGGTTCGGCACCGCCACCGCCGACCAGCAGCAGGTAGCGCTCGATGCGGCGCGGATTGAAGTCGGCATCCAGGCCACAGACGATGAACACCGTGTCGATGTTGGCCGCGATCACCTGCTGGTGGTAATGCTCGCCTGCCGCGCCTCGCTTGATCGCGGAACGACGTGGCAGCAGGGCGACGATGCGGATGCCGTCCAGCAGCACCCAGTCACCCACCGCAGGCCGCTCATGGCTGGGGAAGCGCGGACGCTGCCATTCCGGCAGTGACTCGGCCTTGATCGACGCATCCGGGCCATCGGCCACCACGTAGTGGGTGCGGTGCTGCTCGATCACCCGCGCCGGGCGGGCCTGCGGATGCGTGGCCATCGCGGCCTGCCAGTCGGCCTGCTGCGCCGGGCCCGGCCAGGGCCAGCCAATGGTCTGCAGGGCGATGAAATCGGGGGTCTGGGTCATCGCGGCCATTCTACCTGTGCCGACGCCCTGCCAGCCCAGCAATGGCGGGCCCGGAGCCCTTGCCATGCATTGCAGCAATTCCGGTAGGATGGAAGCCCCATGCCTTTTGACGGCCCATTCCCCATGTCCACCCCTTCGCCCAAGCCCCTGGCCATCCGCGAGCGCCTTTCCGAAGTGCGCTACGAAATCCGCGGAGAACTGGCGCGGCGAGCCCGGGAACTGGAGGCGCAGGGCCGCAAGCTGATCAAGCTCAACATCGGCAACCCGGGCAACTTCGGTTTCCGTGCGCCCGAGCACCTGCAGCGCGCGATTGCCGATGACATGGGCCGTACCGACCCTTACACCCACCAGCAGGGCCTGCCGGTCGCACGCGAAGCCATTGCCGCCGCCTATGCGCGCCGCGGTGCGCCCGATGCGCATCCGGACCGGGTGTTCGTCGGCAACGGCGTGAGCGAACTGATCGATCTGTCGCTGCGGGCGCTGTTGAACCCGGGCGATGAAGTGCTGGTGCCCTCGCCGGACTACCCGCTGTGGTCGGCCGCGGCCATCCTCAACGACGGCCGCCCGGTGTACTACCGCTGCGCGCCGGAAAACGGCTTCCAGCCCGACCCGACCGAGATCGAGACGCTGGTGTCCTCGCGCACCCGCGCCATCGTGCTGATCAACCCGAACAACCCCAGCGGCGCCAGCTACCCGCGCGAACTGCTGGAGCGCGTGGTCGAGATCGCGCGCCGCCACAACCTGTTGCTGCTGGTCGACGAGATCTACGACCAGATCCTGTACGACGACGCGGTGTTCCAGCCGGTCGCGCCGCTGGCCGGCGACCATCCGTGCCTGACCTTCAGCGGCCTGAGCAAGGTGCACCGCGCCTGCGGCTGGCGCGTGGGCTGGGCCCACCTCAGCGGCGATGACGCACGCCTGGGCGATTTCCGCGCCGCGCTGGACCTGCTGAGCGCGCTGCGCCTGTGTGCCAACGTGCCGGGCCAGTACGCCATCGACGCGGCAGTGAACGGCCCGGACACCATTTCCGAGCTGTGCGCCCCCGGCGGCCGTCTGTATGAAACCCGGCGCGCGGTGATCGAGGCCTGCGAGGCCAGCGAACACCTGTCGCTGGTTGCCCCGGCCGGCGCGCTGTACGCGTTCCCGGCCGTGGTCGGTGCCGCCGCCAAGGGCTTCGACGACCACACCTTCGCCCTGGACCTGATGAACAACGAAGGCGTGCTGGTCGTACCGGGCTCCAGCTTCAACGTGCCTTACCGCCATCACTTCCGCGTGACCCTGCTGCCGGAAGCCTCGGTCATGCGCGATGTGTTCGCACGCATCGACCGGGTGCTGGCCCGCCGCGCCGAGGACGCCACCAAGGTCGTGCCGCTGAAGCCGCGCCGTTCGGTGGCCTGAGCCGTGGCGTTGTCCTACCTGGCGCTGGGCGACTCGTACACCATCGGAGAAGCGGTTGCCGTCGAAAGCCGCTGGCCGCACCAGCTTGCCGCCGCCCTGCGTGCGCAGGGCATTGAGCTGTCCGATCCGCAGACCATTGCAACCACCGGCTGGACCACCGACGAACTCGATGCCGGCATCGATGCGGCCGCGCCGCAGGGGCCGTTCGATTTCGTCAGCCTGCTGATCGGCGTCAACAACCAGTACCGCGGGCGTCCGCTGGACGAGTACCGCAGCCAGTTCCGGGCCCTGTTGGAGCGGGCGATCGGCTTCGCCGGCGGTGATGCCGGGCGCGTGCTGGTGCTGTCCTTCCCGGACTGGGGTGCAACCCCGTTTGGTATCGGCAGCGGCCGTGACCTGACCGCGATCGAGATCGAGACCGACGAGTTCAATGCCGCTGCCGAAGTGATCAGCACCCAGCAGGGCGTGGCCTTCGTCGACATCACCGATATCAGCCGTGACCAGGGCGACAACCCGGCGATGATCGCCGACGACGGCCTGCACCCTTCAGCACGGATGTACGCGCTGTGGAGCGCGCGCGCGCTGCCGGTCGCCGCCCACCTACTCGGCGGAACGGACTGAGGCGATGGACGGCACGCCACGGAACGGCCCGCCCCTGCCCTGCACTCCCCTGGCCGCACCGCAGGCCCGTGCGATCGCCGAGGCATTCCGCCCCGCGCACGCCTGGGCCAGCCGCCGCGACTACTACTACACCCGCAGCAAGCTGGGCAGCGACCCGCTGTATGACGGCGTGCTGCAGCACCTGCCTGGCGACGGGCAACCGGTGCTGGACCTGGGCTGCGGGCTGGGCCTGTTCGCCCACGTGCTGCGCCAGCGCGGTGGCTCCCAGCCCTACCTGGGCGTGGACGTGGATGCCGGCAAGATCGCCCGCGCCCAGCGTGCCGCCACCGGCCTGCCCGCTGTGCGCTTCGACTGCCTGGACGTGCAGGCGCCGCTGCCGGCGCAGGCCGGGCATGTGCTGCTGCTGGATGTGCTGCAGTACCTGGACGCGGGCCCACAGCAGGCACTGCTGCGTGAGGCCAGTATGCGGGTCGCTCCCGGCGGCCGCCTGCTGCTGCGCACGCCACTGGCCACCGGCGATGGCCGCGACCGCACCACGCGGGTGGCGGACCGGCTGGCCTGGCTGGTCGGCTGGATGGGCACGCGGCCGCGCCACTACCCCGACCCGCAGGTGCTGCAGGCGACACTGGCCGAGGCCGGATTGAAAGTGACGGCGCCGCGCCCCCTGCATGGACGCACGCCGTTCAACAGCTGGTTGCTGGTGGCCGAACGCCCCGCGTTGTAGCGCCGAGTGCAGCATGTGCCGGCGCTGCGCTACAGGATGATCGCCAACCCTTGTAGCGCCGAGCCCATGCTCGGCTGCTCTACACCACCAGGGCCCGGCGTTACGGAACCGGCAGCCGCGCCTTCAGCCCCCGCTCGTCCAGCGCCTGCAGCACGCGTTCGATGATCGCCAGGTTGTGGCCGTGGGCGGCCCCCTCATGCAGCAGCACGATGGCGCCCGGGCGCAGGTCCGGCAGCAGCCGCGACAGCACGCCCTCCGGCGTGCAGCCGACACCGTCGTAGCCACGGGCGCTCCAGCCCACGCGCACAAGTCCCAGCGCCTTCAACACCGGCGCCACGAACGGATTGGTCATGCCCACCACCGAGCGGTACCAGCGCACCGGGCGACCGCCCACCGCCTGCAGCGCATGCTGGCAGCCCTCGATCTCGGCACGCATCGCTGCCGGGCCCAGCCGCCAGAAGCGCGCTTGTGGATGACTGTGGCTGTGGTTGCCCAGGTCGTGGCCCCGGCGCAGGATCTCCTGCACCAGCTCCGGCTGCGCCAGCGCGCGCTCGCCGACCAGGAAGAACGTGGCACGTGCCTGGTGGCGATCCAGCAGATCGAGCACGGCCCGGGTCTCCGGGCCGGGACCGTCATCGATGGTCAACCAGACGCTGTTGCCGGCCTCCGGTACCCGGCTCAGCACCGGTGCGTAGAAGTGGCTGTTGGGCAGGAAAACCGGCACCAGGAAGAGCGCGTGGCTGGCCACCATCAGCGGCAACCCCCAATGCCAACCGGCCAGTACCCAGACCAGGATCACGCCGAGCTGCGACGCCACCAGCCAGGGCAGCCAGCGCCAGGGCCGGGTCGGGATGCGATGCAATGTTCCTGCGTTGCTCATCCCCCATGATGCCATGAGGGGTAGAATTGATGATTCGAATTCCCGGAACCCCGACGTCCATGTCCCTCGATCCCGCCCTGCGTTCGCGCATCGAATCCATCCTCAACGCCAACCGCGTCGTGCTGTTCATGAAGGGCCAGCCGTCGATGCCGCAGTGTGGTTTCTCGGCCAAGGCCGTCGGCGCCCTGCAGGACCTGGGCGTCGAGTTCGCCCACGTCAACGTGCTGGCCGACCAGGAAATCCGTGAAGGCATCAAGGCCTATGGCGACTGGCCGACCATTCCGCAGCTGTACATCGACGGCGAACTGGTCGGCGGCAGCGACATCGTGCTGCAGATGGCCGCCAGCGGCGAGCTGAGCAGCGTGCTGGGGCTGCCGGCACCGGACCGTACCCCGCCGAGCATCACCGTCACGCCGGCGGCCGTGGAAATGCTCAAGGGCGCGCTGGCCGATGCCCCGGGCGCGGCCCTCCAGCTGACCATCGACGCCCGCTTCCAGCCCAACTTCCAGCTGGCCCCCCACGACGAAAGCGCCATCGCCGCCGAGTCCAACGGCCTGCGCGTGCAGTTCGACCTGGCCAGTGCGCGTCGCGCCAACGGCATCACCATCGACTGGGTGGACGACATCCGCGGCAAGGGCCTGGCCATCGACAATCCGAACGCACCCAAGCCGGTGCAGGAAATCAGCGTGCGTGATGCCGATGACCTGGTGCGTGCCGGCAACATCACCCTGGTGGACGTGCGCCCGGCCGAGGAGCGCGAGATCGCCGCCGTGGGCGTGCCGTTCAAGAGTTTCGACGGCAACGGCCGTGCGGAGCTGGAAGCCCTGCCCAAGGACACCGCACTGGCCTTCATGTGCCACCACGGTGGCCGCAGCGCGCAGGCCGCCGAACAGTTCCGTGCGCTGGGCTTCACCAAGGTGTTCAACGTCACCGGCGGCATCAATGCCTGGTCGGAAGATGTCGACAACGGCGTGCCGAAGTACTGATCGGCCGCAGCATG
>NZ_JAOBZT010000068.1:0-22661 GCF_029839005.1 Stenotrophomonas sp. GD03958
GCGGCGCACCGACTGCACCACCGACAGGCGACGCAGGCGGCGCATGACTTCGGCCAGGTGGTTTCGGTCGCGCACCTGGATATTGAACGCCAGCACCGCGGCGTTGAAATCGCGGTCCAGGTAGTCCACGCGCTCGATGTTGGAATGGCTCTGTGCGATGGCGGCGGCCAGCTGCGCCAGCACGCCGGTGCCGTTCTCCACTTCCACCACCAGCGAGGTGTCGTAGTCGCCGGAGACGGTGGTGTCCCAGCCGATCGGCACCCAGCGTTCGGGCGACTTGCGCAGCTCGGCCAGGTTCGGGCAGTCCATGCGGTGCACCACGATGCCCTTGCCGGCGGTGTGGTAGCCCATGATCTCGTCGCCGGGAATCGGCTGGCAGCAGCCGGCGAAGGTGACCACGCCGCGCTCGCTGCCGTTGATCAGGATCTTCTCCTGCGAGTGGTGGCGCGAATGCGGGCCGCCACGCAGTTCGGCGTAGGCCATCAGCGCCTGCGCGGCCTGGGTCGGCATCCAGTTGCCCAGTGCGACCTCGGCCAGCAGCGCCTCCAGGCGCGGGAAACGGTGCTCGGCCAGGAACGCGTCCAGGCGCCCCTTCGGCAGCCGTTCCAGCGACGAATCCATCGCTTCCAGCGCGCGGTCGAGCATGCGATGGCCAAGCTGCACGGCATCTTCGTGCTCCAGCTGCTTGAGCTGGTGACGGATAGCGGTGCGCGCCTTGCTGGTGACCACGAATTCCAGCCACTGCGGCTTGGGCGTGGCCGAGCGCGCGGTGATGATCTCCACCGACTGCCCCGACACCAGCTTGGTGCGCAGCGGCACCAGTTTCTTGTCCACGCGGGAGGCCACCGCCATGTTGCCCACGTCGGTGTGCACGGCGTAGGCGAAATCAAGCGCGGTGGAGTTGCGCGGCAGGGCCAGGATCTTGCCCTTCGGGGTGAACAGGTAGACCTCGTCCGGGAACAGGTCGACCTTGACGTTGTCGAGGAACTCCAGCGAGGAACCGGCAGCACGCTGCGAGTCGATCAGTTCGACGATCCAGGCGTGCGCGCGGCTCTGCGCGCTGTTGGGCGAATCGCCGCCGAACTTGTAGGTCCAGTGCGCGGCCACGCCGCGTTCGGCGATCAGGTCCATTTCCTCGGTGCGGATCTGCACTTCGATCGGCGAGCCATACGGCCCGAACAACACCGTGTGCAGCGACTGGTAACCGTTGGCCTTGGGGATGGCGATGAAGTCGCGGAAGCGGCCATCCAGCGGCTTGAAGGTGGCGTGCACCGAACCCAGCGCGTGGTAGCAGCTGGGCACGCTGCGCACCACCAGGCGGAAGCCGAACACGTCCATCACCTGGTCGAAGGTTTTGTTCTCGTCGCGCATCTTGTTGTAGATGCTCCACGGGGTCTTGATGCGGCTGACCAGGCGGTGCTCGATACCTTCCTTCGCCAGCCGCTGCGACAGCTGCACTTCCACCTGTGCCAGCGCTTCACGGCGTACCACCGGCTGGCTGCGGATGTGCTTTTCCAGGATCGCGTGGCGCCACGGGTACAGCGCCTTGAAGCCAAGATTCTGCAGTTCGCTCTTGACCAGGCTCATGCCCAGGCGCTGGGCGATGGGCGCGTAGATCTCCAGCGTCTCGCGGGCGATGCGGCCGCGCGCTTCGCGGCTCTGTGCGCCCAGTGTGCGCATGTTGTGCAGGCGGTCGGCCAGCTTGATCATGATCACGCGCAGGTCGCGCGACATCGCCAGCAGCATCTTGCGGAAGCTTTCGGCGGCCGCTTCCTGGCGGTCGCGGAACTTCAGCTTGTCCAGCTTGGTCACGCCGTCGACCAGCTCGGCCACGGCTTCGCCGAACTCGGCGGCCAGCGCCTCACGGGTCAGCGGGGTGTCTTCGATGGTGTCGTGCAGGATCGCGGCGATCAGCGCTTCCACGTCCAGGCCCAGCTCGGCCAGCACCTGGGCCACGGCCACCGGATGGGTGATATAGGGCTCGCCCGACTTGCGCGTCTGTCCGGCGTGCGCGGCGGCTCCGACTTCCCAGGCGCGGCGCAACAGCGGCAGCTGTTCCGGCGGCAGGTAATGGGCGGCGCGTTCAAGCTGGAGGACGTAGTCGGGTACGGCGGCAGCGGGGGCTGCGGCGACCTTGGCAGTGGGGCCTGGGTTCATGCCCGAAGCCTATTCCAGCGCGACGTTTACGGCAAATCCTGAATGCGAAACAGCCCGCACGGGGCGGGCTGTTCGGCGATCCAGCAATGACGTTGATCGATGCGATCAATCGTCGTTCTTGGACATGTCTTCGTCGGCGACCACTTCGGCGGCAGCCCACTCCAGCGCTTCGCGCTCGGCGCGCTCACGCTCGGCCTTCTCGACTTCGTCGATCAGCGCGTTGTCGATCTTGCGGGCGGCGATTTCGCGCAGCGCCAGCACGGTCGGCTTGTCCTCGGTCTCGCTGTTGTCCAGCGTGGCCTGCACGCCGTTGGCGAGCTGGCGGGCACGCTTGGATGCCATCATGACCAGTTCGAAACGGTTGTTAACGACTTCCAGGCAATCTTCTACGGTGATGCGGGCCATACGGGCTCCCGGCGACCGGTCGGCCGCTCAGTCGAATGAGGGAAAGGGGACGGAGTGTACTGGCAGGAGCTGGACAAAATCAAGCCAACCCCCACCCGATTCTTTTGGAATCAGTCAGTTGCACCCGGATCGGGGGTCAGCAACGCCTGGATCAGGCTGGCGTGGCGGACCTTCTGGGCCTCCCGTCGCAGGCGGCTGGCGGTGAAGATGGCGCACAGCTCGTCCACGGCAGTGTCGAACACCTCGTTGACGATGACGTAGTCGAACTCGTTGAAGTGCAGCATTTCATCGCGGGCCGCGCCCAGGCGCTGGGCGATGACCGCTTCGCTGTCCTGGCCGCGCTTGCGCATGCGGTCCTGCAGGGCCTGCTTGGACGGCGGCAGGATGAACACGGTGACCGTGCCCGGCACCAGCTGGCGCACCTGCTGCGCGCCCTGCCAGTCGATCTCCAGCAGCACGTCCTGGCCGGCGGCCAGCTGCGGCTCCACCGATTGGCGGGCGGTGCCCTTCCAGTCGCCGTGCACCCAGGCGTGTTCGAAGAAGTCGCCGGCGGCGATCATCTGCTCGAACTTCTCGGCACTGACGAAGTGGTAGTGCTGGCCGTTCACCTCACCGGGGCGCATCGCGCGCGAGGTGAAGGAGATCGACAGGGCGATCTGCGGGTCGCGCGCCAGGGTGGCATTGACGATGCTGCTCTTGCCCGCGCCGGAGGGGGCGGCCACGATGTACAGCGTGCCGCGCGCAACGGTGTCCGACGGCTTCGACGGGGCGCTCATGCGCGGGATCCAACGGGTTGATTTCGCAAAATTTTTCCTCGATGTTCCAGGTCCGGCGCGGCGGATCGCGCCAGGACGGCGGGGGCTGCGCGGAACATCCTGGAACCAGGCCCGGCAGACGCTTCCCCGGGGTGCGGGCACGCAACTTTACCAGAGCGGCCCTGTTGCGCGCCCGTCCGCCAGGCGCCGGGCCTTGCGCCACATGGGTATGCGGGTGCCTGTGCTATAACCGGGCCGTACCCAACGACAGCCCGGAGGCCCGTGCCTCCCCGCCATCCCAGGAGAACGGCATGCCATCGATGAGCCGCCGCCAGTTCCTGAAAGTGACCGGGACAACCCTGGTCGGCTCCAGCCTGGCACTGATGGGCTTCGCGCCCGGCATCGCGCTCGCGGAGGTCCGGCAATACAAGCTGACCCGCGCGACCGAGACCCGCAACACCTGTACCTACTGTTCGGTGGCCTGCGGCATCCTGATGTACAGCCTCGGCGATGGTGCCAAGAACGCCGAGCCCAGCATCTTCCATATCGAAGGCGACCCGGACCATCCGGTGAACCGCGGCACGCTGTGCCCGAAGGGGGCCGGCCTGGCCGACATCATCCACAGCAAGTCGCGGCTGCTCTACCCCGAGTACCGCGCGCCGGGCTCGAACGAGTGGAAGCGGCTGAGCTGGGACGATGCGCTGGACCGTATCGCGCGGCTGATGAAGGAAGACCGCGACGCCAACTTCGTGCAGAAGAACGAGGCCGGGCAGACGGTCAACCGCTGGCTGACCACCGGTATGCTGGCGGCCTCGGCCACCAGCAATGAAACCGCGGTGCTGACCCACAAGGTCGTCCGCTCCCTTGGCATGCTGGCATTCGACAACCAGGCACGTGTCTGACACGGCCCGACGGTGGCAGGTCTTGCCCCGACGCTAGGCCGTGGTGCGATGACGAATCACTGGGTCGACATCAAGAATGCCGACCTGATCCTGATCATGGGTGGCAATGCCGCCGAGGCACACCCGTGCGGGTTCAAATGGGTGACCGAGGCCAAGGCACACAACAAGGCCCGGCTGATCGTGGTCGATCCGCGTTTCAACCGCTCGGCTGCGGTGGCCGACGTGTACGCGCCGATCCGCACCGGCACCGACATCGTGTTCCTGGGCGGCCTGATCAACTACCTGTTGACCGAGGACCGCATCCAGCACGAGTACGTGCTGAACTACACCGACATGTCGTTCCTGGTGAAGGACGAGTTCGCCTTCAAGGACGGCCTGTATTCGGGCTACAACGAAGAGAAGCGCAGCTACGACCGCTCCAGCTGGGACTACGCCTACGGTGACGATGGCTTCGTGCGCAGCGACCCGACGCTGAAGGACCCGCGTTGCGTCTACAACCTGCTCAAGCAGCACTACGCGCGCTACACCGTGGAGATGGTCGAACGCATCTGCGGCACGCCGGCCGACAGCATCCGCCAGATCTGGGACATGATCGCGTCCACCGCCAGCAAGGACAAGGCGATGACCATCCTGTACGCGCTGGGCTGGACGCAACACTCGATCGGTGCGCAGAACGTGCGTGCCGGCACCATGGTGCAGCTGCTGCTGGGCAACATCGGCGTGGCCGGTGGTGGCATGAACGCGCTGCGCGGGCACTCCAACATCCAGGGCCTGACCGACATCGGCCTGATGTCCGACCTGTTGCCCGGCTACCTGACGCTGCCGAGGCAGGACGAGCAGGACTACGACGCCTACATCGCCAAGCGCACGCAGAAGCCGCTGCGCGCCAACCAGATGTCGTTCTGGCAGAACTACCCGAAGTTCCACGTCAGCCTGATGAAGTCGTGGTGGGGCGACGCCGCCACCGCCGACAACAACTGGTGCTTTGATTACCTGCCCAAGCTGGACAAGCCGTACGACATGCTGCAGGCGTACGAGCTGATGAACGAGGGCAAGATCCATGGCTACATCTGCCAGGGCTTCAACCCCCTGGCCTCGGCGCCGAACAAGGGCAAGCTGATCAGCGCGTTCTCCAAGCTGAAGTTCATGGTCAGCATGGACCCGCTGGAAACCGAGACCATCGCCTTCTGGCAGAACCACGGTGCGTTGAACGACGTCGACCCGAGCACGATCCAGACCGAAGTATTCCGCCTGCCGACCACCTCCTTTGCCGAGGAGAACGGCGCGGTGGTGAACTCCTCGCGCTGGCTGCAGTGGCACTGGAAGGGGGCCAACCCACCGGGCGAAGCACGCAGCGACATCGAGATCATGTCCGAGCTGTTCCATCGCATCAAAGCGTTGTACGAGAAGGACGGCGGTGCGTGGTGGGAGCCGGTGCGCGACCTGGCCTGGAACTACGCCAACCCTGAGGTACCCACGCCCGAAGAACTGGCGATGGAATACAACGGCAAGGCGCTGACGGACGTGTTCGATCCGAAGGATCCGACCAGGTTGGTGCGCAAGGCCGGCGAGCAGCTGGCCGCATTCGGCGACCTGCGCGACGACGGCAGCACCGCCTCCGGCTGCTGGATCTACATCGGTGCCTGGGGCCCGACCGGCAACATGATGGCGCGGCGTGACAACAGCGACCCCACCGGCATCGGCAACACGCTGGGCTGGGCCTGGGCGTGGCCGGCCAACCGCCGCGTGATGTACAACCGCGCCTCGTGCGACGTGGCCGGCCAACCGTTCGATCCGCGCCGCACGCTGCTGGCCTGGAACGGGAAGAACTGGGGCAACGTGGACGTGCCGGACTTCAAGGCCGACGAAGATCCTGCCGGTGGCATGGGCCCGTTCATCATGAACCCGGAAGGCATCGCCCGCTTCTTCGCCAAGGCCGGCATGGCCGAAGGCCCGTTCCCGGAGCACTACGAACCGTTCGATACCCCGCTGCGCAGCAACCCGCTCAGCCCCGGCCAGGCACTGACGCTGAACAACCCGGCCGCCCGCGTATTCGCCAGCGATCGTGCACAGATCGGTTCGCCGGACGAGTTCCCGCATGTGGCCACCACCTACCGCCTGACCGAGCATTTCCACTTCTGGACCAAGCACGGCAAGCTCAACGCCATCATCCAGCCCGAGCAGTTCGTCGAGATCGGCGCGGCATTGGCCGACGAGCTGGGCATCAACAACGGCAGCCGGGTGCGGGTCAGTTCCAAGCGCGGTCACATCGAAGCGGTTGCGATGGTGACCAAGCGCATCAAGGCCCTGCAGATCGATGGCCGGACCGTGCACCAGGTGGGCGTGCCGATCCACTGGGGTTTCCTCGGTGCGGCCAAGCCCGGCTACATCGCCAATACGCTGACCAACGCCATCGGTGACGGCAACTCGCAGACGCCCGAATCGAAGTGCATCCTGGTCAAGGTCGAGAAGGTGTAGGAGACACGCCATGTCACTGCAATCGCTGGACATCATCCGCCGCTCGGCCACCACCACGCCCTCGCCGGAGGCGCGCGGTGCGCACACCGGCCAGGTCGCCAAATTGATCGATGTGAGCAAGTGCATCGGCTGCAAGGCCTGCCAGGTCGCCTGCATGGAGTGGAACGACCTGCGCGACGAAGTGGGCAGCTGCGTTGGCAGCTACGACAACCCGCCCGACCTGAGCGACCAGTCGTGGACGGTGATGAAATTCCGCGAGTACGAGGACGAGAAGGGCAAGCTGGAGTGGCTGATCCGCAAGGAAGGCTGCATGCACTGCAGCGATCCGGGCTGCCTGAAGGCCTGTCCGTCGCCCGGTGCCATCATCCAGTACGCCAACGGCATCGTCGACTTCCAGGAAGAGAACTGCATCGGCTGCGGTTACTGCGTGACCGGTTGCCCGTTCGACGTGCCGCGCATTTCCAGGAAGGACCACAAGGCCTACAAATGCACGCTGTGTTCGGACCGGGTGGCGGTGGGCCAGGAACCGGCCTGCGTGAAGACCTGCCCGACCGGCGCGATCACCTTCGGCAGCAAGCAGGCGATGACCGAGCACGCGGCCGGACGCGTGGAAGACCTGAAATCGCGCGGCTACGAGAACGCCGGCCTGTACGATCCGCAGGGCGTGGGTGGCACCCACGTGATGTACGTGCTGCAGCATGTGGACAAGCCCGAGCTGTACGCCGACCTGCCCAAGGACCCACGCATCAGCCCGATGGTGGAGGTCTGGAAGGGCGTGGCCAAGCCGCTGGGCCTGCTGGCGATCGCCGCCACCGCCTTCGCCGGCTTCCTGCATTACATCGGCATCGGCCGCAATACGGTCAATGACGAGGAAGAAGAGGAAGCCGAGCACGAGGCGAAGAACATCGAAGAGGAGCAGCGGCCATGAAGTACGCCCCGCACCCGCGGCAGATCATCCGCTACCGCGCGCCGACCCGCATCAATCACTGGATCGTGGCGATCTGCTTCGTGCTGACCGCGCTGTCCGGGTTGGCGCTGTTCCACCCTGCCCTGTTCCCGTTGACGCAGCTGTTCGGTGGCGGCCCGTGGACACGCATCCTGCACCCGTTCATCGGCCTGGCGATGGTGACGGGCTTTGCGCTGCTGGCAATCCGCATGTGGCGCGACAATCTGCCGACCGCTGACGACCGCGCGTGGATGCGCGGCATGCGCGATGTACTGCGCAACGAGGATGAGAAGCTGCCGCCGGTGGGCCGTTTCAATGCCGGCCAGAAGCTGTTGTTCTGGGCCATCATCGGATGCCTGTCGGCGCTGCTGCTGACCGGCTTCGTGATCTGGCGGCAGTATTTCAGCCACTTCTTCCCGATCGGGGTGATCCGCTTCTCGGTACTTGCCCACGCGCTGTTCGGCTGGGTGCTGGTCTGCGCGATCGTGGTGCACATCTACGCAGCGCTCTGGATCAAGGGGTCTGTGCGGGCGATGACCCAGGGCAAGGTGACCTATGGGTGGGCGTACAAGCACCACCGGCAGTGGTTCCGGGACATCCTGCGCGGGCGGCGGGAAGAGGGGTAGCGGCAGGGCCTGCGGCCCTGCACCCACTTCAAGCCAAGGCAACAGCAACAGCGGCTATCCGTGGGATGGCGGGGTGGATCCGGTTGCGGGGGACGCTGCAAGTACCCCTCCGGGGCCCGGCCCAGCCGCTGGCGGCTGTGCGTTCGGGCGCTTGCGAAGCAGTGCTTCGCAAGCAAAGCGCCCTCACCAATGTAAGCTCGGTCGCCGCATGCGGCTCACGCCCCCGCAACCGGACCCACCCCGCCTTCGACAGTTTCCTGCGATCTGATGGTGGGTGCCGACCGTTGGTCGGCACTGATCGAATCCCGGCCAACGGTCGGGATCCACTTTCAACCAGCCTATGGGGTCAGATCCGTTTTCCTGTGGAAAACGGATCTGACCCCAACCTTTCAAATGGCCGGCAACACGCTGGACGCGAGCGCCGACAACGGCGAGGATGGAGGCTGGTTCTTCTGGCTGGCCCTGCATGGCGCAACGCATCCTTGAACCCGGTGAGATCGAGACGCTCGCCTCGCGCGATGTGCCGCGTATCATCCTGCCCGATATCGAGTCACTGTTCGCCGAGCGCGCGACACGCCTGCGCAGCCTGGCCGCGCACAGTGCCATCGGCGGTTACCTGCAGCTGCTGGCAGCGTTGGCAGATGCACAGCAGGCACTGCTGGACGAACTGACACCACAGCAACGCGAGGCACTGCAATGGCAGGCACGTGCGCAGCAGTCGAGTGCCGCGGCCGGCGCCGGCATGCCGTTGCGGCCGGCCAACACGCTTCAGCTGGATGGATGCTGGCGCGACTGGCTGCGCACGCAGTGCCATCACTGCGCCGACGAAACGGGGCTGCCGCTGGAAACCCGACAGGAGCTGCAACGCGTCGCCGCGGCCGACGACGCCTGGCTGGATGCGCAGGCGCACGCGGTGCTGGAGCGTGATGACGCGCCATCGGTGGATGCGGTCGCTGCACTCCTGGTGATGACCGCACTGCAGGTTTACTGGGCGGTGCTCGCAGCCAGCTTCCGCCCTACCGACCTGAAGCCGCTGGCTGATGCGCCAGGGCTGTGCCCGCTGTGCGGCACGTTGCCGGTGACCAGCGTGGTGCAGGCACGCCCACCCTATGCATCTTACCGTTACCTGTCGTGCTCGCTGTGCGCCTGCCAGTGGCACTACGTGCGCGTGCAATGCAGCCAGTGTGGTGCCGCCGGCAAGGACATAGCCTATCGCGCCCTGGCCGATGTGGACGGCGACAGCGGCGAGGCGGTGCGCGAGAGCGCGGTACGCGCCGAGACCTGCGACCACTGCCACAGCTATCGCAAGATCCTGTATCTGGAGAAAGACCCGTCACTGGAGCCGGTGGCCGATGACCTCGGCACACTGGCGCTGGATCTGCTGCTGGCCGAGGAAGGCTATGCGCGTGCCAGCCAGAATCCGCTGCTGTGGCAATCCGACGGCGACTGAGGCGATGACAGCCATGCCCCCCGCCCCGGCATCGGCCGCCGCCCTGCCCTCGCTGGACCGGGTGCTGCGCCTGCCTGCACTGGCGCCACTGATCGAAGGCCACGGTCGAAGCCGCATCACCCAGCTGCTGCGGTCGCACCTGCAGGTGCTGCGTGAGGGCGTCAGCGCCGGCCAGTTGTCGACCGCGCAGCTGCAGGAAGCGGTCGACGGCCCGGCGCTGGTAGCAGCGGTCGAGGCCGCACTGGCAGCCGAGGCACGGCTGGACCTGCAACCGATGTACAACCTGACCGGCACCGTACTGCATACCAACCTGGGTCGCGCATTGCTGCCCGAGGCTGCGGTGCAGGCAGTCACCCGCGCGATGACCGCGCCGGTGGATCTGGAGTTCGACGTCATCCGTGGCGGTCGCGGCGACCGCGATGCGCGGGTGCAGGCATTGATCTGCGAACTGACCGGCGCAGAAGCCGCCACCGTGGTCAACAACAATGCGGCGGCGGTCCTGCTGCTGCTCAACAGCCTGGCCAACCGCCGCGAGGTGGTGGTGTCGCGCGGCGAACTGGTGGAGATCGGCGGTGCCTTCCGCATCCCCGATGTGATGCGCAGCGCGGGCGCGCGGCTGCTGGAAGTGGGTACCACCAACCGTACCCATCCGGCCGACTTCACCAACGCCATCGGCGCGCGCACAGCGCTGCTGATGGAGGTGCATGCCAGCAACTACGCGATCACCGGATTCACTGCCAAGGTCGACACTGCGGCAATGGCTGCGATCGCGCACGAGCACGGCCTGCCGCTGGTGGTGGACTTGGGCAGTGGCAGCCTGTGCGATCTGCGCATGTTCGGGCTGCCGCACGAGCCCACCGTGCAGGAAACACTGGCGGACGGCGCCGATCTGGTTTCTTTCAGCGGCGACAAGCTATTGGGTGGCCCGCAGGCCGGCATCATCGCCGGTCGCGCGGACCTGATCGCACGGATCAACCGCAACCCGCTGAAGCGGGCACTGCGCATGGACAAGATGGGCCTGGCCGCACTGGAAGCGGTGCTGGCCCTGTACCGCGAACCCGAGCTGCTGGCACAGCGGCTGCCGACCCTGCGTACGCTCTCGCGCACGCAGGAGCATATCGATGCGCAGGCCCAGCGCCTGCTGCAGCCGATGCGTGCCTCGCTGGCGGCGGACTACACCCTCGAGCCTGCTTCGATGCACAGCCAGGTCGGCAGCGGCGCCCAGCCACAGGCGCAGCTGGCCAGCGCCGGACTGCGCATTACCTGCGCGCGCCGTGGCGGACTGGATCGCTTGGCCAGGCATCTGCGTCAGCTGCCGCGCCCGGTGCTGGGCCGCATTGCCGATGACGCGTTGTGGCTGGACCTGCGCTGCCTGGAACCCGGGGACGAGGCGGCCTTCCTCGCCCAATGGAGCGCGCTGCAGGCATGATCGTCGGCACCGCCGGGCATATCGACCATGGCAAGACCAGCCTGGTGCGGGCACTGACCGGCATCGAAACCGATCGCCTGCGGGAAGAGCGTACGCGCGGCATATCGATCGAACTGGGCTACGCCTATGTCCCGGTGGAAAGCGGGGACGTCGAAGGCCCGGCCGCGACCCTGGGTTTCGTCGACGTGCCAGGCCACGAGCGCTTCGTGCATACGATGGTGGCCGGCGCCACCGGCATCGATGTCGCCCTGCTGGTGATCGCCGCCGACGACGGCGTGATGCCACAGACCCGCGAGCATCTGGCCATCCTGCAACTGCTGGGCGTGAACTGCGGTGCGGTGGCGCTCACCAAGATCGACCGTGTGGATGCGGCGCGCTTGGCCCGGGTCGAGATCGAGGTCGCTGCCCTGCTGGCCGGCACGCCGCTGCAGGATTCCCCTGTGTTCACCTGCAACAGCACCGCACCCGACGATGCTGGCATCAACGCGCTGCGTACCCAGCTGCACGCGTGGGCGGCGGACGACGCCAGCACGCGCCAGGCCGAACTGCGCAGCGAGCTGTTCCGCATGCCGGTGGACCGCGTGTTCTCGCTGGCCGGCCACGGCACGCTGGTGACCGGCGCAGTGCACGGCGGCATCGCCGCGGTGGGTGAGCATCTGCAGCTGATGCCGGCCGCCACTGAAGTGCGCATACGCAGCATCCACGCGCAGAACCAGGCCAGTGACCACGCGATGGCCGGGCAGCGCTGCGCGCTGAACCTGGCAGCCATCGCCCGTGATGACATCCGCCGCGGTGACTGGATCGCCGACGCACGCGCACTGCTGGCCACCACCCGCGTTGATGTGCGGTTGCGGCTGTCCGCGTTGGCCGCACCGTTGCGCGACTGGGCACCGCTGCATATCCACTGGGGCACGATGCACCGGCAGGCCCATGTGGTACTGCTGGAGGACCATGACCACGGTGATGGGCAGTTGGTGCAGCTGGTGTTCGATGCTCCGGTCTGTGCGATGTGTGGCGACCGCTTCATTGCCCGCGATTCAGCGGCCACCCACACGCTGGGCGGCGGCCTCGTGCTCGATCCGGACCCGCCACAGCGGCACCGGCGCAGTCCTGCACGGCTCGCATGGCTGGGAGCACTGGAGCAACTAGCCGCGGGTGCGGGAATCGGCCCACTGTTGCAGCAGGCGCCCTTCGGTGTTGCCATGGCCGCGCTGCAGCGCTACTGCCGGCGCGCCGCCGACCGGATCGTTCTTCCCGCAGGCGCACAGCGCGTCATCACCCGCGAAGACACGGTGGTCATCCTCGCCTCGCACTGGCAGCTGCTGCGCGAGCAGGTAGTCACCTCACTGCGTGGATGGCATGAGCGACGCCCCGACGAACCCGGTGTCGACAGCGGCCGCCTGCAGCGCAGCACCCTGCCCGCGCTTGCAGCGAGCCTCTGGAATGCCCTGCTGCAGGACCTGCTGGACGACGGCAGCGTGCAACGCGTGGGTGCCTGGTGGCGCCTGCCCGGCCATGACCATGCGCCACCGGAACGCGAGCGTCTGCTGCTGGAACGCGTGCTGCCGCAACTGCACGCCGGTGGCTTCGATCCACCGTGGGTGCGCACCCTTGCTGCCGAGATCGGCCTGGCCGAAGACGAGGTCCGCGCCGTCCTGCGCCGCGCCACCGCACGTGGCGAGCTGTTCCAGGTGGTGCCGGACCTGTTCTATGCACCCGCACGCATTGCCGAACTCGCCGCGATCGTCGCGCAGCTGTCACAGGCCAGCGGCACGGTGGATGCGGCCACGTTCCGCGACGCCATCGGCCTGGGCCGCAAACGCAGCATCCAGATCTTGGAGTTCTTCAACCGCGTTGGCTACACTCGACGCGTCGGTGACCAGCATCGGCCGCGCGGCGACCTGCAATGGAACCCAGCCCGCGACTGAGCCCACCGGCACCGCCGTACTTTCGGAAGGCATGCGCATCCGGGCATGCGGCTGGGCTTCAAACCCAGTAGGGGGTGTCGATCGCTCCCTGGTAGGTTCGACTCCTGCTGCCTTCCGCCATTCGCGTTCCCGCAGGAGATGTCGGCATGGCCACGCACGCGCAGTCCCCCGCCCCTTCAACGGCCGATGCCCCGCAACGACTGACCTCTCTCGCGCATGGCGGCGGCTGCGGCTGCAAGATCGCGCCGGGCGCGCTGAGCGAACTGCTGCGCGGCGTTCCAGCACTTCCGGCACCGGCCGAACTGCTGGTTGGCCGCGAGACCAGCGACGACGCCGCGGTGTACCGCCTCGATGATCGCCAGGCAATCGTCGCCACCACCGATTTCTTCATGCCCATCGTCGACGACCCGTTCGACTTCGGCCGCATCGCGGCCACGAACGCGCTGTCGGACCTGTACGCGATGGGCGCGCGCCCGCTGTTCGCACTGGCCATCGTCGGCATGCCGATCAATACGCTGCCGCAGGACACGATCCGCGGCATCCTGCAGGGTGGTGAACGCGCCTGCGCTGATGCCGGCATCGTGGTCGCTGGTGGCCACAGCATCGATTCGGTGGAACCCATCTACGGCCTGGCCGCGATCGGCGTGCTCGACCCGCAACGACTCAAGCGCAATGCCGATGCCCGCGCCGGCGACGTGCTGGTGCTGGGCAAGCCGTTGGGCGTGGGCGTGTATTCGGCAGCACTGAAGAAAGAAGTGCTGGATGCCGACGGCTACCGGCAGATGATCGCGTCGACCACCCGCCTGAACAGCGTGGGCGTGCCGCTGGCCGCGCTGGACGGCGTGCATGCCATGACCGACGTCACCGGCTTCGGCCTGCTCGGCCATCTGCTGGAGGTGTGCCGCGCCAGCGGCGTCGCTGCCGAAGTGGACAGTACCCAGGTGCCGCTGCTGCCGCAGGCGTTGGAGCTGCTGCAGCGCGGCTGCGTGACCGGCGCCTCCAACCGCAACTGGGCCTCGTATGGTGCCGAGGTGCGTTTCGCCGATGGGTTGCCGGCCCACTGGCAGCCGCTGCTGACCGACCCGCAGACCAGCGGCGGCCTGCTGGTGTCGTGCGCCCCGGAAGCGGTGGACGCGGTGCTGGCCTGTTTCCACGACGCCGGGTTCGGTCAGGCGGCCGTGGTGGGGCGGCTGGCCGAAGGCGCGCCGGGCGTCAGCGTGCGCTGATGCGCTGGAACGACAAGGGCGCCCGAAGGCGCCCCTGCTGTATCGCTGGATGCAACATCATTCGATGTTCTGCACCTGCTCGCGGATCTGGTCGATCAGCACCTTCAGCTCCACCGCGGCATTGGACGTGCGGCTGTCCACCGACTTCGAGCCCAACGTATTGGCTTCGCGGTTGAACTCCTGCAGCAGGAAGTCCAGGCGGCGGCCGACCGGCTCGCGCTGCTTGAGCACGCGGCGGATCTCGACGATGTGGCTGCCGAGGCGGTCCAGCTCTTCATCCACGTCCAGCTTCTGCAGCCACAGCACCAGTTCCTGCTCGGCGCGGCCGGGGTCGACCGGGTGCGGCAGGTCGGCCAGGCGTGCGGCCAGCTTGCTGCGCTGGCCGTCGCGAATGGCCGGAATCAAGATGCGCACTTCGCTGGCGATGCGTTCTATGCCGTCCACGCGCTCACTGATGGCCGCCGACAACTTGCCGCCTTCGCGCTCACGGGCCTCGACGAAACCTTCCAGCACCTGGTCCAGCAGGGCCAGTGCCTCGGCCTGGAGAGCGGCGGCATCGGTGGCCTCACCGCGGGTCACGCCCGGCAGTTGCAGCAGGTCGGTGAAGCTGACCTGGAGGTTGGGGAAATCGGAGGTCAGCCGGTGCGCAAGGCGACCCAGCTGGCCCAGCAGCGCCTCGTCCACCTGCAGGCTGGCCGCCGCTTCCGGCGCACGCAGGCGCATCACCAAGTCCAGCTTGCCGCGGCTCAGGCGCGCGGCGATGCGCTCGCGCAGCTGCGGTTCCAGCGCCCGCAGCTCCTCGGGCAGGCGGGTGCCGACCTCCAGGAAGCGGTGATTGACCGAGCGCAGCTCGCAGCCCAGCGTGCCCCACGGGGTGACCCGCTCGCCGCCGGCATAGGCGGTCATGCTTCGAATCATGGATTGTGTCCGGTGCGTGCAAAGGGGGAATGGTACCCTAGCGCCCTCACCAGAGCCCCCTTGCCCGCCCCGTGAAGGCTGCGGGCGTGGCGGCGTACTCCCTCGCCATTACGGAACCCGCACCATGTCCGATTCCCGCCCCAGCGGCCGCCAGCCCGACCAGCTCCGCCCGGTCGTCATCCAACGCGGCTTCACCCGCCACGCCGAAGGTTCGGTGCTGGTGTGCTTCGGCGAAACCCGTGTGCTGTGCACCGCCAGCGTCGAGAACCGCGTGCCGGGCTTCCTGCGCGGCAAGGGCGAAGGCTGGGTCACCGCCGAGTACGGCATGCTGCCGCGCGCCACCCACACCCGCAGCGACCGCGAAGCAGCGCGTGGCAAGCAGGGCGGCCGCACCCTGGAGATCCAGCGCCTGATCGGCCGCAGCCTGCGCGCCTGCGTGGACCGCAACGCGCTGGGCGAGCGCACCATCACCCTGGACTGCGATGTGCTGCAGGCCGACGGTGGCACCCGCACCGCCGCCATCACCGGCGCCTACGTGGCCCTGGTCGATGCCGTGAACGTGCTGATGAAGCGTGGCGACATCAAGCGCAACCCGGTCCTGGGCGCAGTGGCTGCCGTGTCGGTAGGCGTGTACCGCGGCACCCCGGTGCTGGACCTGGACTACGCCGAAGACAGCGACTGCGACACCGACATGAACGTGGTGATGAACGACGGTGGCGGCTTCATCGAGCTGCAGGGCACCGCCGAAGGCCACGCCTTCCGTCGCGATGAACTGGACGCGCTGCTGGGCCTGGCCGAGAAGGGCGTGGCCGAGCTGCTGGCCGCGCAGCAGGCGGCGCTGTCGGCATGAACCGGCGCATCGCCCTGACCACCCTGGTGGTGGCCGACTATGACGAAGCCATTGCCTGGTACACCGGCAAGCTCGGCTTCGCATTGCTCGAAGATATCGACCAGGGCCACAAGCGCTGGGTGGTGGTCGGCCCGACAGACGGCAGCGCCGCCGCCCTGCTGCTGGCCCGTGCCAGCGACGAGGAACAGCGCAGCCGCATCGGCAACCAGACCGGTGGCCGCGTTGCCTTCTTCCTCAACACCGACGACTTCCACCGCGACCACGCGGCGATGCTGGCCGCCGGCGTCGAGTTCCTGGAAGCACCGCGCGAAGAACCCTATGCAACGGTCGCGGTATTCCGCGACCTGTATGGCAACACCTGGGACCTGCTGGAGCCCCGTCAATGAAGAAACTGGTACTGGCCAGCCACAACGCCGGCAAGCTGGTGGAGATGCAGGAGATCCTTGCCGATCTGCCGCTGCAGATCACCTCGGCCGCCGAGCTGGGCCTGGGTGACGTGGAAGAGACCGGCCTGACCTTCGTCGAGAACGCGCTGCTGAAGGCACGCGCGGCCTGCGAAGCGACCGGCCTGCCGGCGCTGGCCGATGATTCGGGCCTGATCGTCGATGCCCTCGGCGGTGCGCCGGGCCTGTACAGCGCACGCTATGCCGGCCACCCGACCAATGCTGCGGCCAACAATGCGAAGCTGCTGGACGCGATGGCCGACATTCCCGATGGCCAGCGCAGCGCCCGCTTCTATGCGGTGATCGTGCTGCTGCGCCACGCCACCGACCCGCAGCCGCTGATCTGCGAAGGCCGCTGGGAAGGGCAGATCATCCGTGAGCTGCGTGGCACGAATGGTTTCGGCTACAACCCGGTGTTCCTGGACACCACCCACGGCCTGACCGCCGCGGAAATGGAGCCGGCGCTGAAGAACGCCATCAGCCACCGTGCCATTGCCCTGCAGCAGCTCAAGCAGCAACTGGCGACGCTGTACTGACGCCCGACCTGATCGAACCAGGGAAGCCGGCCAGCGGCCGGCACTACCGAAGAAGCCCATGCCGCACGCCCACGACCACTGCAACCACCTGCCCGGCGAAGCCTGCTCCGCCGACCACGACAACCCGCCGCGGCTGGTGCCGCCACCGCTGTCGTTGTACGTGCACCTGCCGTGGTGCGTGCGCAAATGCCCGTACTGCGATTTCAATTCGCACCAGGCCAAGGGCGAGTTGCCGTTCGAGGCCTACATCGATGCACTGCTGCGCGACCTGGACCAGGACCTGCCGCTGGTCTGGGGCCGGGTGGTGCACAGCGTGTTCTTCGGCGGCGGTACGCCCAGCCTGTTCCCGCCGGAGGCGATCGACCGCTTCCTGCAGCAGGCCAGCGCGCGCCTGCGCTTTGCCCCCAACGCCGAAATCACCCTGGAGACCAACCCGGGCACCGCCGAGCATGGCCGTTTCGACCGCTACCGCGCGGCCGGCGTGAACCGCCTCAGCTTCGGCATCCAGAGTTTCGACGATGCCATGCTCAAGCGCCTTGGCCGCATCCACGACAGTGGCGAAGCCGAGCGCGCGGTGAAGATGGCGCAGGACGCGGGCTACGACAACTTCAACATCGACCTGATGTACGCGCTTCCGGAACAGACCCTGGCCGGCGCCGAGGCCGACTTGGAGCGTGCGTTCGCGCTGCAGCCGGCGCATATCTCGCACTACCAGCTGACCCTGGAACCGAACACGGTGTTCTTCGCGCGGCCGCCGCAGGGCATTCCCGACGAAGACAACGCCTGGGACATGCAGGAACACTGCCAGGCATTGCTGGCACAGGCCGGTTTCGGCCAGTACGAGGTCAGCGCCCATGCGCGCCCCGGCCGGCAGAGCGCGCACAACCTGAACTACTGGCGCTTCGGCGACTACCTGGGCATCGGTGCCGGCGCGCACGGCAAGATCAGTTCCGGCGCCGAGGAGCATGTGCTGCGGCGTTGGAAGCTGAAGCACCCGCAGGCCTACCTGGACAGCGCCGGCACGCCCGCCTCGTTCGGCGGCGACGACGTGATCGCGCCGGAGCGCCTGCCGTTCGAGTACATGCTCAACCTGTTGCGCCTGCACGAAGGTTTCGGCCTGCGCGATTTCGAGTCGCGCACCGGACTGCCGCGCAGCGTGCTGGACGCACCGCTGGCCGAGGCCGTGCAGCGCGGCTGGCTGGTCGTGGCCGACGGCCACGTGCAACCCACCGAGCTGGGCCGCCGCTTCACCAACGACGTGGTGAGCCTGTTCCTGGAAGATTGATCCTCGCCTGACAGAGGGTACTGCCGGCCCCAGGCCGGCAATCCGGTGAAGACATATCTGCCGGCCAGCGGCCGGCAGTACCGCACATCAGGGCCATACCGGGCGGATGCGATTCCCGTTCACCCTAAAGTAGCGCCGACTGCGGCCGACACGGTAGATTCACAAGATCGATCCGCGGGAATCCGGATACCGCCTGCCGATGTCAGCTGTCTTTTCCCTCACCTCCGCCGACAAAGCCCGGCTCGCCGCCAGCAACCTGCCACCGCGGGTGCGCGAGTTGTTGGGTGCGTTGATCGGCCTCTGCCGACAGACGCTGGCCGCGCCGCTGATCCTGACCGTCGAAGCGTTGGAGCAGACCCTGCTGCACGATGCCGATCGCGCACGCAATCCGCAGCAGCAGGCCGAGCTGATGGCCCAGCGTGGCCAGTTGCACGCCTTTTCCGGTCATTTCGCTGACCGCATGCTTGATGCCGTGGCCGATGCGCTGATACGGCTGCGCGAACCCACGGCCCACTTCAGCCCCGGTTCCACGCCACCGCCGCTGCCCGGCATGCTCGGGCTGTCGCTGGTCGATGAACATGAAGTGGACCGCGACCTGCTGCTGACCGAGATGGTGCGGCGGGAGACGCTGCGTTCGACCAACACGCTCAACTTGCTGGGCCAACGCCTGGGCGTACTGGCGGCAGCACCGGCCTTCGAGGCCGACACCCTGCCGCTGGCACCGCAGGCACTGTGCGCCATGCTGCGCCGGATTGCCGAACAGGATTCGCTCACTGTCGACGTTCAGCTGGCGCTGTACCGCAGCTTCGAACGCCAGGTGCTGGAACGCCTGGGCGACATCCTCGACCGTGCCAATGCCCTGTTGGCCCAGCACGGCGTGCTGCCCGGCCTGGTCTACACCCCCTATCTGGCGCGTTCATCGAGCACCCGGCGGATCATCACCCAGTCGGTGGGCGGTGGTCGCGCCACGCAGCCGGCAAAGCGTGCCGCCGCGCCACTGACCGGCTGGAACGGATCGGCACCGGCCGGCTCCTGGTCGAGCCTGGTGCAGGACGCTTTCCAGGATGACAGCACAGCCGGCGCGGCCTCGCCGGGCCTGACCACCTCCACGGGCAGCGCGCTGCATGCGCTGCTGCAGCAGGCACGCCATGCCAGCGCAGCACCTGCGGATCGCGATGCAGTGCCGAGCGCGGCCGTGGATGCGGTTCTCGCACGCCTGCAGGCGCAGTCCAGCGCCGCCACCGGCGTAGCCGACCTGCAGGCGGCCGTGGTCGCGCAGCTGCGCAGCGAGCATGGCACGCAGGCCCAGCTGGGCAGCCACGACCGCGACAGCCTCGATCTGCTGCGCATGCTGATGCAGCAGGTGCAGCAGCAGCAGCGTCCGGACCCGGTGCCGGCCGCCCTGCTGGCGCGCCTGCAGGTACCGCTGGCACGTGCAGCAATGGCCGACCCCGGCTTCTTCGTGCGCGACGAGCACCCCGCGCGCGAACTGCTCAACCAGATTGCCGAAGTCGGCGCCCACTGGCTGGGCGACGATGATGTCGACCCGCAGTTGCTGCAGCGCATGGCGCAGAGCGTGCAGGGCCTGCTGGGCCAGGATGCGCGGGCGCCGGAGGCCTTCGCCAGCGCGAACGAGGAAGTGCAGCAGCATCAGCGCGCCGCAGCGCATCGCGCCGAGCTGGCCGAGCGCCGCCATGTGGAAGCCGCGCGCGGCAAGGAGCGGCTGGAACTTGCCCGCCGCCAAGCCACCGCGCAGATCGACCAGTGCTGCGACGCGCAGTCGCCGCCGCGCTTCGTGCAGACCCTGCTGCGCCAGGCCTGGGCCGATGCACTGACCCTCACCCGCCTGCGCCATGGCGACGATTCACCGCAGTGGCAGGAACGGCTGCAACAGACCGAGCGCATCGCTGCCATTACCGCCCAGGCCATCGATGCCCCCGGCGGCACCGATACCGCGCTGGCAGCGGACGTG
Organism: Stenotrophomonas sp. GD03958; assembly: GCF_029839005.1. Taxonomy (NCBI): domain Bacteria; kingdom Pseudomonadati; phylum Pseudomonadota; class Gammaproteobacteria; order Lysobacterales; family Lysobacteraceae; genus Stenotrophomonas; species Stenotrophomonas sp. GD03958. The sequence continues at coordinate 20,307 of NZ_JAOBZT010000068.1, forward strand.
GAGGCGGCCCTGCTGCAGGTCGGCTACCACGCCGAGGAAGCGGCCGCCGTCGCGCGCAGGCTGGCCACGCCCGGTGGCGAGGATGAAAGCACCTCGCGTACCGAGCTCAGCGCACGCCTGAAGGCACGTGCGCGCCTGGGCGAGCACGCTGGTACACCCACCGGCACCTCGCCTGCAACGCCCCGCAGCAGTGCCGAAGAAGCCGCCTACCAGCAACTGTCCACGCTCCCGTTCGGCAGCTGGTTCGACATCGATACCGGTGATGGCACGCTGCGACGCCAGCGCCTGTCCTGGTACAGCCTGCTCACCGGCCACGCCCTGTTCGTCAATCCGCGCGGGCAGAAGATCGCCGATACCGACCTTGATACGCTGGCCCGGCAGATCAGTGCCGGCCGCGCGCAGCTGGTCACCGAAGACAAGGGACGGCTGGTCGACCGTGCCTGGGAAGCCAGCCTCGGCAAGCTGCGCGCACTGGCCACGGCTCGCGCACAGGAGACCCCCGCATGAAAGCCGTACCGCCGCAGGACACCCGCCGCGCGCCGCGCCGCCAGGTCTCGGACCTGGTGCCGGTTACCGACCAGATGCGCGAGTGCGTGGTCGGGCGCCTCGGCAATGTCTCCGAAACCGGCATGCTGATGCTGGCCAGCATGCCGCTGCGCGAGGATGCGCTGTACCAGCTGCGCTTTCCCTTGCCATTGGGTGATGGCCGCCAGCAGGCCATCGACGTAGGCGTGCATCTGCTGTGGAGCGAGCCCGCACACGTTCCCGGGCAGAGCTGGACCGGCTTCCGCTTCCTCACCCTGTCACGCGAGCATCGGCAGCTGCTGCGGCAGTGGGTGGGCGAAGACAGCGACGAGGGACCGGTTTCGACGGCCTGAGTGCCGGTTCCGGCACAGCGGTTTTTCGCGGTATGCGGCAGAATCTAGGGCCGTTTTCCGTGTCGAGCCACCGCAATGATCCAGCAAGACCCCGGCGCCCTGTATTCCGACCACCTGGCCGTGCTGTGCCGACGTGCCGAACAGGCGCTGGCCCGCGGCGGCTTCGATCACCTGGTGGTGCCCAGCGGCACCCTGCACTACCAGGTGTTCGACGACCGCGATTACCCGTATGCGGTCAATCCTCAGTTCAAGGCCTGGTTGCCGCTGACCCGCGTGCCCAACAGCTGGATCGTGTTTACTCCGGGCAGGCGCCCGGCCGTGATCTTCCACCAGCCCTTCGACTACTGGCACGTGGTGCCGGACGCCCCCAGCGGCTGGTGGGTGAAGCACTTCGACATCCACATCATCCGCAAGCCGGACGAAGCACTGGCCCTGCTGCCGGCCGACCCGTCACGCTGCGCCATCCTCGGCGAGCCGCAGAGCGCGCTGGGCAACTACGTGCCGAACAACCCGGCGCCGGTGGTGAACTACCTGGAATGGCACCGCGGCAGCAAGACGCCGTATGAAATCGCACTGATGCGCCAGGCCCAGGTGCTGGGCGTGCGCGGCCACCGCGCCGCCGAGGCCGCGTTCCGCAACGGTGCCGACGAATTCAGCATCCACATGGCGTACTGCCAGGCGGTGGGCCAGGATGCCAACGAGCTGCCGTACGGCAACATCGTGGCGTTGAACGAACACGCCGCCGTGCTGCACTACACCGAGCTGGGTCGCAAGGCACCGCAACCGCTGCGCAGCTTCCTGATCGATGCCGGTGCCAGCGCGCACGGCTACGCCAGTGACATCACCCGCACCTACGCCGCCCAGGGCCACGACGAATTCGCCGCGATGATCGCCGCCGTCGACGCCGCCCAGCAGCAGATGTGCGCGGCGGTGCGCCCGGGCTTCGACTACAAGCAGCTGCACGTGGACGCGCATCTTTCGCTGATGGGCGTGCTGAAGGACTTCGGCGTGATCAAGGTCTCGCCGCAGACCGCGCTGGAGACCGGCGTCAGCGCCGCGTTCTTCCCGCACGGCATCGGCCACCTGATCGGCCTGCAGGTGCACGACGTGGCCGGCTTCGCGGCCAGCGACGAAGGCGGCCGCATCGAACGCCCGGCCGGCCACCCGTACCTGCGCCTGACCCGCGTGCTGGAACCGGGCATGGTGGTGACCATCGAACCGGGCCTGTACTTCATCGACATGCTGTTGAACGAAGTGAAGGACGCCGGCCATGGTGATGCGATCAACTGGGACCGTGTGGACTTCTTCCGTCCGTATGGCGGCATCCGCATCGAAGACGAAGTGCTGTGCACTGAGGGCGAGGCGGACAACCTGACGCGGCCGGCGTTTGCGGCGGCGAACGGCTGAGCCCCTCGTGGTTTGACGCTGAAATCAAAAGCCGCGCTTGGCCGGGCGGGGTGGGTGGTCAGGACGCGCC
>NZ_JAOBZT010000069.1:0-21657 GCF_029839005.1 Stenotrophomonas sp. GD03958
GCACCGGCAGCGCCACCGGGCGCAGGGGCGCGGCATCGCCACCGCGGATCTTCAGCGGGCCGCCGATGAAGGCGAATTCGTAGACCTTGTCGCGGGCCAGTTCGTCCAGCGCCACCAGCTCGATGATCGGCGCACCCTGCTGTGCCAGCAGGTAGGTGTGCAGCGGCACGTAGTCGTCGGACACCTCGGAGGGGAAGGTCTCGAAGCTGAGGTTGTCGGCACCGACGATCATCGCGCCGCCGTCCTCGACCAGGAAGCGTGCCGCATCCAGGCCCATGCCCGGCGGGTTGGCCATGTAGGCCCTGGGCTGTTCGAACAGGCGCATGCGGCCGGTGCGGATCAGCACCACGTCGCCCTGCTGCAGTTTCACCTTCTGGCGTGCCAGCGCATCCTTCAGGTCCTGGCGGGTGACGCGATAGCTGTCCGGCAGCATGTCCACGCCCTTGGCGGCGGCCACGTCGATCAGCACGCCACGCGCGATCAGCGGCGGGAACTTCTCGATGCCGGTGACATTCCAGCCACGATCGCCGAGATGCTTGTCGGCCTCGAAGCCGTTCCAGATCTTCCCGTGGATGCCGAAGTGGTTCAGCGCATCGATGTGGGTGCCGGTGTGGCTGTACATCGAGAACGCGGTGCCGGTGTAGCTGCGGGTGAGGTTCATGGTCTCGCCCACGCCCATCGGGTCGTCCATCACCGTGCCGCGCGGGGTGTGGGTCATCCAGAACTGGTAGTGCGGGTCGCCGGCATCCTGCCAGCTGGGCATGCCGACGTAGTACTCGGTGGCCAGGTCATAGGCCCTGCCGCCGCTGACCCGCGACAGGATCGCCGCACGCGAGGCCTCGGTGATCAGGTTGAGGCGGCCGATCTCGTCCTTCGGCCCCCAGGGGCTGGTGCCGACCTGCTGGCCGGAGGGGACGCGTTCGTGCGCGGATACGGTGATGGAAGCTGCGGTGCCGGCCAGCAGCAGGGCCAGCGCGGTGGCCAGGGTACGTGGGGTCATGGGGAGTCTCCTTGCAGGGTGGGGGGGCGCGGCTCAGGCCGCGACCAGGTGCGCCAGGGCCTAGCGCAGGTGTGGCAGCGGCAGGGTCTGCAGGCGCAGGCCGTTGCCGCCGATCACGGTGGGAATGGAGCGGATGCCGAGGGTCGCGGCTTCGGCACGGTCGGCCTGCACGCGCCGGGCTACTGCGTCGCTGCGCATGTGGTCAGCGAAGGCGCCACGCGGGTGGCCCAGCGCTTCGGCGATATCCAGCAGGACTTCGGCGTCGCCGATGTTGCGGTGCTGGTGCAGGTGCGCCCACTGCACGGCATCGAACATCGCGCCATGGGCGTCGTTGCCACCGAGCATGCCGGCAGCCTGGCAGGCCAGTGCGCCGAGCCAGCCGGACGGATACTCGAAGTCCTGTGCGCGCATGCCTTCGATATCGATGCGCGTGGTGTCTTCATGCGCGGCGCAGTCGGTCCAGTGGCGCAGGATGATCGCCTTGGCGCGCTCCATCGAGCCGAACACCTCGACCATCTGCGCGCGCGAGTCCTGCAGCACGAAGCTGCGGTGGCGCACCTGGATGCCGAGTTCGGCGCAGGCCTGCTGCAGGCGCGGGGCCAGCACGAAGCACCAGCCACAGACCACGTCGTGGAAGAAATCGACCACCGGCGCTGCGGTGGCGGGGGAAGGAACGGAAGACATCTGCCTGCCATCGGTGAGAGGGGAGGCGGCAGGTTAGGCAGCGCGGCGTGGCCGAAACAGCACGCCGCGGGCAGCTCAGTTTTCGCTGGCGGTTACGAATCCAGGCCGGCGCAGCCGGGCAGCTCGGCGTGCAGGAAATCGATGAAGGCGCGTACCTTGGGCTGCAGGTGGCGCGACGTGGGATAGACCGCATGCACGAAGCGCGGCGGATAGCGGTGGTCGGGCAGCACCTGCTGCAGTTCGCCACGGGCCAGTGCGGGTGCCGCCAGGAACGAGGGCAGGGCGCCGATGCCCATGCCGGCCACCAGCAGGTCGCGCAGCAGCAGGCTGTTGTTGACGGTGACGCGCGCTGGCAGGGTGATCGTCACCTGGCCATCGGGGCCGAGCAACGGCCAGCTGCCCGGTGAGTCGGACAGGCTGTAGGCCAGCACGCTGTGCGCCTGCAGATCGTCCACTGCCTGAGGTGCCGGATGCTGCTGCAGGTAGGACGGGGCCGCGCACAGCACCTGCTGCAGCGACGCCAGCCGGCGTGCCACCAGGCGTGAATCATCCAGTTCGGCACGCAGCCGCAGCGACACATCGAAACCTTCGCCGACCGCGTCGAGCAGGCGGTCTTCCATCACCAGGTCCAGCGACAGCTGCGGATGCTGCTGCAGGAAGCGGGGCAGCAGCGGCGACAGCGTGCTCAGCGCGAACGACTGCGGCACATTGACGCGCAGGCGCCCGGTCACCTCGCCACGCTGCTCGGCGATGCCACGTTCCAATGCGTCCAGTTCGTCGAGCAGGCGGCAGCATTCACGGTAATAGGCGTGGCCGGTCTCGGTCAGGCTCATGCGCCGCGTGGTCCGCTGCAGCAGTACCACGCCCAGATGCGCTTCCAGCGTGCGCAGCTGCTTGCTGAGCCCGGCCGGCGACATGCCCAGGTCTTCGGCGGCACGAGCGAGCCCTCCGCGTTCGACGATGCGACGGAAGGCACGCATCAGGTTGAAGGAATCCATGCCGGCCCCGGGCGCGATGAGGGCGCCATTGTAGAGCGCGCCGTGCGTGGATGTGGGAAGCGTGGTGCCCGCAGAGTTGCGCCGTTTGTTCAAGCCAGCAACCCACACGCCACGCCAGCATGCAGGCCCCTCACTTTCCGGGTTGCCCATGAAGCACTGGATGCTCCGCCTGTATGCCCCGCTGTTCCTGCTTGGATTCGTCGCCACTGCCGTCGTCTGGATCGGCCATTGCCACGGTGATCCGTTGTGGCTGCTGGCCTTGCTGGCGGCCGCCATCGCGGTCTCGTTCGCCGCCGAGCGCGCGTGGCCGTATGACCCCGCGTTCAACCACGACCACGGCGACCGTGTGCGTGACGCCCTGCACGCGCTGGTCAACGAGGGCCTGAACCTGTTGTCGATCGCGGCGGTGCCGCTGCTGGCGGCAATCATTCCGTGGCAGGCCTGGCCTCTGCAGTGGCCATTCGCGCTGCAGGCGCTGCTGGCCATCGTCTGCGCTGATCTCGGTATCACCCTGGTGCACTACGCCAGCCATCGCATCGGCTGGTTGTGGCGGCTGCATGCGGTGCACCACAGCGTCACCCGCATGTACGGCTTCAACGGGCTGATGAAACACCCTCTGCACCAGGCGGCCGAAGCGGTGGGTGGCGTACTGCCGCTGCTGCTGTTGGGCCTGCCGATGCCGGTGGCTGCGGTGCTGGCCTTCGCCATTGCCATCCAGCTGCTGCTGCAGCACTCCAACGTGGACATGCGTCCCGGCGTGCTGGGCCGGGTGATGGCATGGGCGCCGCTGCACCGCTTCCACCACATGCGTTACGGCACCGCCGGCGACGTCAACTTCGGCCTGTTCCTGACCGTCTGGGATCACCTGCTGGGGACGGCCTTCGATGCGCCGGGCTATCGGCTGCAGCAACGCGACCTCGGCATCGGCAGCCAACCGGACTATCCGCGCGATTATCCGGGGCAGCTGCTGGCGCCGTTCCGCGAACTGCCGCATGGCGAGGTGCCGGAGTTGCCGGAAGGCCTGCGCAGGCGCGAATGATTGAACATGTCAGGCCGCGTGCAGCTGCAGGCCCTGCAGCTGCGCGGCACCGATGCCGAACATGCGGCGCAGGCTGCGCGAGAGATGGGCCAGATCGGCGAATCCAGCGGCATGCGCACTGTCGGTCAGGTTGTGACCGCTCAGATGATGCATCAACGCGCGGCGCAACCGTTGCCACAGCACCCAGCCGCGCAGGGTCACCGCCAGCTCGGACTGGAAACGCCGGTGCAGCTGGCTGGTCGAGAGGTGCGCGGCTTCGGCAATGTCGGCAGCCGGCACCGGGCCGGGCAGGTGCTGGGCAATACGGGCCAACGCCGCCTGCACGCGGCGGTCCAGCGGCTGTGGCCGGCTCAACCGTGGCAGCCTGTCGTGCAGTTCCATCGCAGTGCTGGGCAGCGAGTGCAGGTGATGCTGGATCTGTTCGAGGTCGGCATGCGCCGGCTCAAGGAACACCGTACAGCCCGCTTCCGGTGCCGACAGGATTGCGTGCGGCTGGAAGGACGGCAGCCACAGCCGTTGGCCCTGCTGCCGTACGCCATCGACTTCGACCTGCCAGGGCGTACCGTCGCTCAACAGCAGTTGATGGGCGTAGTGCGCATGCGAGGCGCTGCCACCGGCATGGCCCTGCAGCACGGCCACGTGAGCATCCAGCAGCAACGTGCCATTCCAGGGCAGGGCGGGGGAGGACATGGAGGGATTGTAGATCCACGCCATGCGTGGATGAATCTCCATCGAAATCGAGTAATTCGACAATGAAACGAAGAGCATCCACGCATGGCGTGGATCTACTGCAGGTCGCGAGAGACTGTCGAAGGCGGGGTGGGTCCGGTTGCGGGGGCGTGAGCGCCATGGATGGCGCGACCGAGCCTCCAGGGACGGATTCACGGCGTCCCCCGCCAACGGACCCACCCCGCCTACCCACAGGAGCCCCGCTGTTGCTTTGGCCGTTGCCTCTGCGGGTGCCGGGCGCAGCCCGGCCGTCCCCTCACCGGCCGTGCGGATCCGGCCGGTGATGCACGTACTCGACCACCGTGCCATCGGGATGCACCGCGTTGAACGCCGCCCCGGTGGGTACCACCTGCAACGGGAAGATGATCTCGGCGCCAGCCGCGACCAGTTTGTCGTGATAGGGCCGAACATCGTCGACCAGCAGCGTTCCCGTGGTCGAAGTGAACGGCGCCAGCGCCGCCTCGCTGCCTTCGATCAACAGGAACGCACCGACCATGGCCAGGCGCAGCCCGGCCTCCGGAAACGGGAACCCCGCATCGGCCACCACGCCCTGCAGCTGCTCGTAGAAGGCCACGCTGCGCTCCAGCTCACCGGGGGCCACGAACACCCGGATCAGCACGCGCGGCGCGCGCTGGCTGGAGGTATCACAGCGGTCGCGCCAGAGATGATCGAAGTCGCGATGTACGGTCATGGGCTCGATTCGTGGTCAAGGATCTCCATTATCAGCAGCCTCGCGCGGCGCGCTGATGACCGCCGGTGATGGCCTGATAACCATTGGCCGGGTTGCCCCTGTGACTTAGGTCCTGTTGACAGGTGTGAACGCCCTCGCACAATCTTCACAGGATTGGGTCGCCCTGCGCGGCCCGGGCAGGCAGGTTGTCACGCCGGGAGGAGGGTCCCGCGCGCAGACCGGCCCGTCCTTCGGCCTGCGGGACGTTGCCCGGCAACCCCTGCGCGGCATGAACGCTGCACCCTTCGGCGGCACTTTCCCTGGACCGATTGCCTTGGCAACGGAATTACGCCTGCCGATGAAAACGTTTACAAAACCGCTTGCACTGTCTCTGGCCCTGTCTGCCGCACTGGCCGCTCCGGCCTGGGCCGACCCCGCCGCGTTCACTGTGCTGACCCTGGAACAGGCGCCCAACGCCGAGGCGATGCCGGCTCTGGCGGCGCAACTGAAGAGCCTGAAGGTGGACGCCGTGAGCGTGCGCCAGGTGCAGCGCGGCATCGGCCAGGTCGATCCGCTGCAGGTGCTGGCCGACGGCCTGGGCTATGAATACCGCTTCGTTGCCGCCGGCAAGGACGACGGCCAGACCCAGCGCGGCCAGGCCGTGCTGACCCGGCTGCCGATCGCCGCCGAATCCGGCCCCGACCAGCCAGGCCTGAACTACCTGCGCCTGGACGATGGCCGCCATACCGTGGCGGTCTATACCGATGCCGGCGCGGGGGCCGCGCAGCTGCCGGCGCTGGTCACCCGTTCGCGGTTGGGCGCCCCGGCGGTGCTGCTCGGCGCAGTGGCCGGTGAATCGGCCAAGGCCGCAGGCTTCGATCCGGCGCGTGTGGCGCTGGAAGCCGATGCCAGCTATTTCAGCGATGGCTTCCAGGCCGCCAGCAGCGCACCGTTCAAGATGGAGGGCAGCACCCTGCGCGCCACCCTGCTGACACTGGCCTATGCCGCCGACAAGCACGGCGAAAAGCCATGGATGGACACCGCCCTCAACGCCGATGCGCGCGCTGCGCTGCTGCTGAAGGCGATGACCGAGGATGAGAAGTTCCAGATGCTGCACAGCTACTTCGGGCTGGGCAAAGACGGTGGCCCGCTGCCGGAAGGTGCGGTCGGTTCGGCCGGCTTCGTGCCGGGCGTACCGCGGCTGGGCATCCCGTCGCAGCAGTCGGCCGATGCCGGTGTCGGCGTGACCAATCCGGGCGGCATCCGCCCGGGCGATTTCGCCACCGCAATGCCGTCCGGCCCATCCACCGCCTCCACCTGGAACCGCGAAGTCGCCTTCGCCGGTGGCGCGACCATGGGCCGCGAGGCATGGCAGCAGCGCTTCAACATCCTGCTGTCGGGCAGCGTCAACCTGCAGCGCGACCCGCGCAACGGCCGCAACTTCGAATATGCCGGTGAAGATCCGCTGCTGGCCGGCTCGATGGTTGGCGCGCTGATCCAGGGCGTGCAGAGCCAGCACGTGATCTCCTCGATGAAGCACTTCGCGCTGAACGACATGGAGACCCGCCGCAACTTCCACGACGTGCGCATCGGCGAACAGGCCATGCACGAGTCGGACCTGCTGGCCTTCGAGATCGCGCTGGAAGCCGGTCGCCCGGGCGTGGCGATGTGCTCGTACAACAAGATCAACGGCACCTACGGCTGCGAGAACGGCTACCTGATGAACCAGGTGCTGAAGCAGGAATGGAAGTTCCCCGGTTTCGTGATGTCCGACTGGGGCGGCGTGCACAGTGGTTCGAAGGCGGCGCTGGCTGGCCTCGATCAGCAGTCGGCCGGTGAAGTGTTCGACGCGGCAGTGTTCTTCGACGAACCGCTGCGCCTGGCCGTGCACGGCGGCGTAGTGCCGCAGGCGCGCCTGAACGACATGGTGGCGCGCATCCTGCGCACGATGTTCCTGCATGGCAACTTCGACAACCCGCCGCAGCACCAGAAGGTGGATGCCGAGGCCGGTTTCGCCGTCGCCCAGCGTACGGTGGAAGAGGGCAGCGTGCTGCTGCGCAACGAAGGCAACCTGCTGCCACTGGCCGACAGCGTGAAGCGCATCGTCATCATCGGTGGCCACGCCGACAAGGGCGTGATCGGCGGCGGTGGTTCGTCGATGGTGGGCGTGACCGCCAAGGGTACCAATGCGGTGCCGGGCGTGATGCCGACCACCTGGCCGGGCCCGGTGATCTTCCATCCGTCCTCGCCGCTGGAATCGCTGCGTGCGGCGCGCCCGGACGCGGCCATCGAGTATGTGGACGGGACCAATGTCGCCGCTGCGGCCAAGGCCGCCGCGCAGGCCGACGTGGCCATCGTGTTCGCCACCCAGTGGGCCGCCGAATCGGTGGACCTGCCGGACATGCAGCTGCCTGACAACCAGGACGCGCTGATCTCGGCGGTGGCCGAGGCCAACCCGAAGACGGTGCTGGTGCTGGAAACCAACGGCCCGGTGCGCACGCCGTGGCTGGCGCAGGTACCGGCGATGCTGCAGGCTTGGTACCCGGGCATCCGCGGTGGCGAAGGCATCGCCGCGCTGCTGACCGGCCAGGTCAATCCGTCCGGCCGCCTGCCGGTGACCTGGGTGACGGACGAATCGCAGCTGCCGCGCCCGCACATCGACGGCCTCGGCTTCAAGCCGGCCAAGCCGTTCGGTGATGTGTTCGATTTCGATATCGAAGGTGCCAACGTCGGCTACAAGTGGATGGCGGCCAAGGGCCTGACCCCGACCTTCGCTTTTGGTCATGGCCTGTCCTACACCTCGTTCGCCTATGACAACCTGAAGGTGAGCGTGGAAGGCTCGCGCCTGGTCGCCAGCGTCGACATCCGCAACACCGGCAAGCGCGCCGGTGCCGACGTGGCCCAGCTGTACCTGAAGCTGCCGGCCGGCAGCACCACGCCGATCCGCCTGATCGGCTACGACAAGGTGAGCCTGCAGCCGGGCGAACAGCGCCGCATCCGCATCGAAGCCGAGCCGAAGACGCTGGCGCACTACGATGCACAGGCGCGCCAGTGGAAGATCGACGGCGGCACCTACCAGGTGCAGCTGTCGCGCAACGCGGCCGAGCCGCTGCAGACGGTGGACGTGCAGCTGGTGGAGCAGGTGCTGCGCTGATGCCTGACGACACGGCCCGCACAGGGCCGTGTCCGTTCGTGGTGTTCCTGTAGAGCCGAGCCCACGCTCGGCTGATGAACGGTCAATCGAACCGACGGGCAGCCGAGCACGGGCTCGGCTCTACAAAGGTGCGGTGCCAAACCACCCGCGCAGGAAATCGATCAGCTGCCGCACCTTCGGTGAAGGCTGCGAACTGTGCGGGTAGACCGCGTACACGCTCTGCTGCGGGAAGCGGTGCTGGCGCAGCACCGGGCGCAGCCGGTCCTGGTCCAGGTCGTCCTCGATCAGCCAGCGTGGCAGCACGGTGACCCCGGCGCCGGCCACGGCGAAGGCGCGCAGGCTGCTGGCACCATCCACGCGTACCACCGCGTTGCCCGGGTTGGTGGCAAACAGGGCGCCGCTGCCATCAGGCGCGATCACCGGCAGGTCGGCCAAGCGCGGGTAGCCGAGGCGGGGCAGGGTGCCCAGCTGCACGGGGTCGTCGGCAGCATCGGCAGAGGGCAGGCGTGCCAGTAGGGACGGAGCCGCCACGGGGCACAGTGGATGGCGTTCCAGTTCGCTGGCGTGCAGGCCCGAATCCGGCAGGCGGCCAAGACGGATTGCCAGGTCGAACCGCTCGGGAATCAGGTCGGCCGGTGCCGGTGAGGTCGACAGGTGCAGCTGCAGGGCCGGGTGCCGCGCACGAAACGCCTCCAGCGCAGCAATCAAGCGTAGCTGGGCGTACTCCGGCGTGGTGGTCAGGCGCAGCACACCCTGCAGCTGGTGCTGGTCGCGGCGCGCGGCATCGATGGCTGCCTGTGCGGCATCCAGTGCCTGCACGCAGTGTTGCAGGAACTGTTCGCCGGCCTCGGTCAGGGCCAGGTGGCGGGTACTGCGCAACAGCAGGGTCACGCCCAGCTCCTGCTCCAGCCGCTTCAGGTTGAAGCTGACCACCGCGCGGCTGAGGCCGAGGCGATCAGCCGCAGCGGTCAGGCTGCCGGCCTCGACCACGGCGCGGAAGATATCGAAGCGATCGAGGCTGACCACGGCAATTCATTGTCAAAGTGGATTTGACAGTGTTGCAGTTGCTGTCGTGTTTTTCCAACAAGGCCCGCACGGCATGCTGGCCGCTTCCCTGCTGGAGCGCCGCCGATGCCGTCCCCCCGCCTGCGCCATGAGGCGATCTTCCTGCTGGTGTTCGCCCTGGATCTGGTCAACATGTTCATCGCCACGGTGGCCTATCCGGCACTGGCAGCGGAACTGCACGCCGATATCAGCACCCTGGCCTGGGTGGGCACCGCCTACATGCTGGGCCTGAGCGTGGTGATTCCGCTGGCACCCTGGTTGGCCGCGCGCTGTGGTGAGCGTCGCCTGCTGCTGGTGGCGTTGCTGTTGTTCGCGGTTGCCGCTGTGCTGGCCGGCGCAGCACCCGGTATCGGCTGGCTGCTGGGCTGGCGCCTGCTGCAGGGGCTGGCCGGTGGCCTGCTGATTCCGGTGGCACAGGCGGCAGCGTACCAACAATGCACGTCCGACCAGCGTGGCGCGCTGACCCGCCGCATCCTGCTGGTGGCGCTGCTGGTGCCGGCACTGGCGCCCGCGCTCGGTGGGCTGCTGGTGCAGTGGTTGTCCTGGCGCGGCGTGCTCTGGGCCAGCCTGCCGTTGGCGGTGGTGGCGATCAGCCTGGTGCTGGCCTGGATGCCGGCCGATGGCGCGCGCAGTGCGCCGCGCCTGCAGGCTTATGCGCTGTCCACCGCGATGCTGGCGCTGGGCGCGCTGCTGCTGGCGTTGACCTGGCTGGGTGAACCCGGCCATCGGGCCGCCGGTGCCGTACTGCTGTTGATCGCAATGCTGTTGGCGGCGGCCCACCTGCGGCATGCACGGCAGCAGACGCAGCCCCTGCTGCGCTGGTCGCTGCTGTCCCATCGGGGCCTGCGCCTGGCGATGCTGGTCTATCTGGCAGTGCCCGGTGTGTTCATCGGCAGCCAGCTGGTCAGTACCCTCCAGCTGCACCAGGCCGGTTACAGCGCGGCACGCATCGGCGGGTTGATGCTACCCTGGGCGCTGGCCTCGGCCATTGCGATCACGGCCAGCAAGCGCCTGCTGGCGCGCTTCGGCCCGGCCACGGTACTGCGTGCGGGCATGCTCCTGCAGGCCAGCGGCCTGCTGTTGATGGCGCTGCTGCCGCAGCCGGCCTTCGCGTTGGCCGGGCTGCTGTTCGCGCTGATGGGCGCTGGCGGCAGCCTGTGCAGCAGTACCGCGCAGACGCTGGCCTTCCAGGGTGTGGAAGGTGAGGCGCTGGGCGATGCCAGTGCACTCTGGAACCTCAACCGCCAGCTCAGCTTCTGCCTCGGCACCGCCGCCATCGCGATGGTGTTGGCACTGGCCATGCAATGGCTGCCGGCCCATGCCACCGGCGTGGCACTGGGTCTGGCCGCCGTACTTACCCTGCTGCCCCTGGCCCTGCTGCGCCGGCCGCAACAGCTTTCCTTTCCGCAACCCGAGAATGCCTGATGGATACCACCGCAGAACATGAAATCCACCACCTGCACGACAAGCTGCAGGCTTGGTTCCGTGCCGATGTCGGCGCCGATGCGCTGGAGGATCTGATGGCGCACTTCTGTGCAGACTTCAGCATGGTCGGCATCGCGGGTCGCAGGCTGGACCGGAATGCCGTGCAGGCACTGTTCGCGGGTGGCCATGGCGCGCGGCCGGGGCTGCAGATTTCCATCGAAGCCGTGCAGGCGGTGGATGCGATATCACCGCTGGCGGTGCTGCGCTATCGCGAAGGTCATTCGATCGACGGTGGCGCGCCCGCATGGCGGGAGTCGCTGGCGGTACTGAGGCAAGAACAGGGGCGCTGGTGCTGGCTGGCGCTGCATGAGGTAACGGCAGATTGATCGGTGGTGCCGGCGAGCGCAGCGGCAACGCAGGCACATGTGCCATCAGTCCTGCCCGCATCCACCGCAGAATGCAAAGCCTGCACACACTTCACGGCCCGGGGCAGGAGTAGGCTTGAGGCTTTCCTGCCGGGAGGGGTTGTCCATGCGTGTGCGTGCCGTCGCTGTAGCCATTGCCCTTTGCCTGTCCAGCACCGCGCTGGCCGCCGATACCCCGCCGATGACCCCGGACATCAGCGGCAAGCCCTTCGTTGCCCCCGATGTCGGTCGTGACTACGACAAGCGCGTGGTGATGGTGCCGATGCGTGATGGCACCAAGCTGTATACGGTGATCGTGGTGCCCAAGGGCGCCCACAATTCCCCGATCCTGCTGACCCGCACGCCTTACGACGCTGCGGGCCGTGCCAACCGCAGTGATTCGCCGCGCATGCGCGATCTGCTGCCGCAGGGCGACGAGGTGTTTGTCGACGGCGGTTACATCCGCGTGTTCCAGGATATCCGCGGCAAGTATGGCTCCGAGGGCGATTACGTGATGACCCGGCCGCTGCGCGGGCCATTGAACAACACCAAAGTCGACCATTCCACCGACGCCTGGGACACCATCGACTGGCTGGTGAAGAACGTGCCGGAGAGCAATGGCAAGGTCGGCATGCTCGGTTCGTCGTACGAGGGTTTCACCGTGGTGATGGCGCTGACCGACCCGCACCCGGCACTGAAGGTGGCCGCACCGCAGAGCCCGATGGTCGATGGCTGGATGGGTGACGACTGGCTCAACTACGGTGCGTTCCGGCAGGTCAATTTCAACTACTTCGCAATGCAGACCGAGAAGCGCGGCAAGGGTACGCCGCTGCCCAGCCTCGGCTACGACGACTACAGCACCTTCCTCCGCATCGGCTCGGCAGGCGACTACGCGCGTTTCACCGGCGTGGACCAGTTGACCTGGTGGAAGAAGCTGGTCGAGCATCCGGCCTACGACGGCTTCTGGCAGGGCCAGGCGCTGGACGCGGTGATGGCAAAGACACCGCTGAAGGTGCCGACCATGTGGCTGCAGGGCCTGTGGGACCAGGAGGACATGTGGGGTGCCAACCACGCCTACCAGGCGATGGAAGGACGCGATAGCGGCAACAACCGCAATTACCTGGTGATGGGCCCGTGGCGACACAGCCAGGTGAACTACAGCGGCAGCGAACTGGGTGCGCTGAAGTTCGACGGCGATACCGCGCTGCAGTTCCGCCGCGACGTGCTCAAGCCCTTCTTCGACCAGTACCTGGTGGATGGCGCGCCGAAGGCCGATACGCCACCGGTGCTGATCTACAACACCGGCGAAAACCACTGGGACCGCCTGAAGGGTTGGCCGCGCAGCTGCGACAAGGGCTGTTCCGCCAGCAGCAAGCCGCTGTATCTGCGTGCCGGCGGCAAGCTGGCGTTCCAGGCGCCAGCGGCGGGCGAGGGCGACTTCGAGGAGTACGTGTCCGACCCGGCCAAGCCGGTGCCGTTCGTGCCGCGCCCGATCCGCTTCGGCGACCGCGACATGTGGACCACCTGGCTGGTCAAGGACCAGCGCTTCGTCGATGGGCGCCCGGACGTGTTGACCTTCATCACCGAACCGCTGACTGCGCCGCTGCGCATCGGCGGCGCGCCGGTGGTTCACCTGCAGGCCTCGACCAGTGGCACCGACAGCGACTGGGTGGTGAAGCTGATCGACGTGTATCCGGACCAGGAAGCGTCCACGCCGGAGATGGGGGGCTACCAGTTGCCGGTGTCGCTGGCGATCTTCCGTGGCCGCTACCGCGAGAGCTTCACCGATCCGAAGCCTCTGGCCGCCAACCAGGTGCTGCCGTATCGCTTCGATCTGCCCAACGCCAACCACACGTTCCAGAAGGGCCACCGGGTGATGGTGCAGGTGCAGTCCAGCCTGTTCCCGCTGTATGACCGCAACCCGCAGACTTACGTGCCGAATATTTACCTGGCCAGGCCGGGCGATTACCAGAAGGCCACGCAGCGCGTCTGGCATAGCGCGGCACAGGCGAGCTACATCGATCTGCCGGTGTATTGAGCTGCTCATGATGAAGCCGGGCCATGCCCGGCAGCACGTGGAAGTGCCGGCCGCTGGCCGGCATCCGCGATGGCGCGAGAGCGTGTCGACCAAGGTCGACACCTACCAGGGCCGAGCCATGGCAGGTGGATCCAGGCGGGTGTGGTAGTGCCGGCCGCTGGCCGGCATCCGCGATGGCGCAGGAGCGTGTCGACCAAGGTCGACACCTGCCAGGGCCCGGGCCTTCAGTCCACCTTCGATGGGCCCGTGCGCCAGCGGCTGGGCACCAGTCCGAAACGCTTGCGGAACGCCGCAGCGAAGTTACTGGGATGGCGGTAACCGCAGGCCGCAGCGGCCTGTTCAACTGTCCAGCCGTCCTCGCGCAGGCCCTGTTCGGCGTGGCGCATGCGCTGTTCGTGCAGATAGTCGAACACCGAGCTTCCATACTGCTGTGCGAAGTGGCGGCGCAGCGAACTGGGACTCATGCAGGCCAGCTGGGCCAGTTCGATCAGGCTGTGGGCATGGCTGGGGTCGTCATGCAGGTAGGCACGCACGCGCTCCAGCCGCTCGCGCTGGCCGGCGCGCAGCGTGCGTACATGCTCGGTCTGCATATCCTCGGCCTGGAGGCCGACGGCCAACACCTGCAGGGCCACGCCTTCGCGCCACAGCGCATCGATGTCGTCCTGCCAGGGACTGTCGAACAATTGGGCGAGCGTCGGCAGCAAGGCATGCGGAATGGCCCAGTGGCGGCACTGCAGAGGGGAATGAAGGACCCGTTGGAGTGCCGGCAGGCGCAGCATGTCCACATCCAGATCGGCCGGTACGCTCAAGCTGACCCCGCGCAGGTGGCTGCCACCAGGATGCAGACCGGCCATGGAAACAGGTTCATGGTGGCTGGTGGTCATGCCTGTGCCGGCGCGCAGCGTGAACCCCTTGCGACGAGGAAACTGGACATCCACTTCGCCCTGCAGCATCAGGCGGATGGTCAGGCCGGCACCGTGCACAGCGGTGGCCGTGTAGGTGAACCGGTTGTGCACGTCCGAGGCGATCAGGCCCAGGCCGCCGCGCAGTGACTGCTCGTGGACGTCGCCACGCCCTGCCCATTGGTCGTCGCGCAGTTCACTCCCTTCGATCCGGTAGTCGTAGCCATGGCGTTCGCCGAAGTGGCGGTAATCAGCAAAAGTGAAATATCGGGACATCGCTCTGCGCAAACACAGGTTGAATTGAATGTGTCGAAGAAACTGGAAGTGTTTCCCATTGTCGCCTCGATTCGCGCGCTTTTGACCTCAATAAGGTCAAAACGATTGGCGATTACGGCCAAAGTGAAAATGCCGCCGAACATACGCCGGCGTTTTGCATGCATATCCGTACGCAATTACATACATAAACTTCAGTTGAGGTCTTATGGCTGGAACGATCACCTGAAGATGCGATGTCAGCCTGGCCGTCACGGGCGCGCGCGTAGGGTGGGACGGTTGGCTGTTGCAGGCCACTTAGATACCCCCCACCGACGGAGAACGCAGATGATTGACTACCAACTCACAGGCAAGACCGCGATCGTGACCGGCGGTGTGTCCGGCATTGGTCTGGCCGTGGCGCAGACCCTGGCGGCGTCCGGCGCGCGGATCTCGGTCTGGGACTTGAAGCAGGATGCGGTGGATGCCACCGTGGCGCAGTTGCGCGATGCCGGTGCACAGGCGATTGGCATCGCGCTGGACGTCACCGACGATGCAGCGGTGGAGGCGGCGGTGCAGCGCACCATCAAGGAACTCGACGGCCTGCATGTGGCGGTCAACAACGCCGGCATCAGCGGGCCGGCGGCCAGCAGCGGCGATTATCCGATTGATGGCTGGCAGCGCGTGATCGATGTCAACCTCACCAGCGTGTTCCTGTGCCAGCGTGCGCAGATCCAGGCCATGCGCGCGGCCGGCACGGGCGGCAGCATCATCAACATGGCCTCGATCCTGGGCCAGGTGGGCTATGCCGGTTCCACCGCGTACGTGGCGGCCAAGCACGGCGTGGTCGGGCTGACCCAGACCGCAGCGTGGGAACATGCGGGCGACGACATCCGTGTCAACGCGGTGGGCCCGGGCTTCATCGGCACGCCACTGCTGGAGAAAATGGACCCGAAGGTGCGCGCCACGCTGGAAGGGCGGCACGCGTTGAAGCGGCTGGGTACGCCGCAGGAAGTGGCCGCGTTGGTAGCCTGGCTGGCCAGCGACGATGCCTCGTTCGCGACCGGCGCGTACTATGCCATCGATGGTGGCTATCTGGCGCAGTGAGCGAATGCGGTCAGTAGATCCACGCCATGCGTGGATGAAAGCGTGCGGTGAAGAAGGCGTGCCATCGCCTTCACCGCCGTCCCACGATCGCCGCGCGACGCTCCGGGAAAAATTCCGGAGCTTTCCCATGGAACTTACCCAGGATGTCTCGATCCTGCTGCGCGTTGCCGCAGCGATGCTGTTCGGCGGCGTGCTCGGCGTCGAGCGCGAGATGGGCAAGCACGCCGCAGGCCTGCGTACGCACATGCTGATCGCAGGGGCCGCCGCGTTGATCGTCGGCCTTGGCGACTCAGTGGCCGAGCATTTCCAGCAGGAGCGTTACCGCGACCTGCTGCAGGTTGATCCGGTGCGCCTGATCGAAGCGGTGGTGGCCTGTGTTGGTTTCGTGGCCGCCGGCACCATCCTGCGTGGGTCACGCGAGGACCAGGTCAGCGGCCTGACCACGGCCAGCTCGCTGATCATGGCCGCGGCCATCGGGATTGCGGTGGGGATCAGCAAGTACGTGATCGCCATCGGCGTGAGCGTGCTGTGCGTGCTGGTGCTGGCGGTGATGCGGCGGTTGGAGAAGCGGATTTCGTAGGGAAGGTCGCGTTGCCGGCCAGCGACCGGCACTACCATGAAGTTCGTAATGGTCGGACCAATATGAAGGCTAGCCCTATGGTCTAATAGGCTCGCCGTCGGAGTGGCGGTTAAATCTGCTACAAGTGGTCTGATCGAAATCATCAATGGTACTACCAATGATCGATGGCCACGGCGACCCACCGCCTGCGGTGGGCTCCTCCGTTCCCAGTCGAGAATCTTCATGCAGCCCTGGCAACACCTGTACGACCCCGCCGGCAACCTGTGGTTGTCCAGCCTGATCGCGCTGCTGCCGATCGCGTTCTTCTTCGTTGCCCTGGCCGTGCTGCGCATGAAGGGCTGGCTGGCCGGCACGATCACCGTGGCCATCGCACTCGGCGTGGCCCTGCTGTTCTACCGCATGCCGGTGCCGCAGGCGCTGGGCGCGGCCGGCTTCGGTTTCGTCTACGGCCTGTGGCCCATCGCGTGGATCATCATCGGTGCGGTGTTCCTCTACAAAGTTTCGGTCAAGACCGGGCAGTTCGACATCATCCGCGCCTCGATCCTGTCCGTGACTGAAGACCAGCGCCTGCAGATGCTGATGGTCGGTTTCGCGTTTGGTGCCTTTCTGGAAGGCGCGGCCGGCTTCGGTGCGCCGGTGGCGATCACCGCAGCGCTGCTGGTCGGGCTGGGCTTCAAGCCGCTGTATGCCGCCGGCCTGTGCCTGATCGTCAACACTGCGCCGGTAGCGTTCGGCGCGATGGGCATTCCGATCATCGTGGCAGGGCAGGTCACCGGCCTGGATGCATTCGAGATCGGCCAGATGGCCGGCCGCCAGCTGCCGTTCCTGACCATCATCGTGCTGTTCTGGATCATGGCGATCATGGATGGCTGGCGCGGCATCAGGGAAACGTGGCCGGCGGTGCTGGTTGCGGGTGGCTCGTTCGCCATCGCGCAGTACCTGACCTCCAACTTCATCGGCCCGGAACTGCCGGACATCACCGCGTCGCTGGCGTCGCTGGTGTGCCTGACCCTGTTCCTGCGCCGCTGGAAGCCGGTACGGATCTTCCGTTTCGACACCGAAACCAGCGCCGAGGCGGCCGCACAGGCACTGGAGGCACCGCGCCACAGCGTCGGCCAGATCGCCAGGGCGTGGTCGCCGTTCCTGATCCTCACCGCGATGGTCACGCTGTGGAGCATCAAGCCGTTCAAGTCGCTGTTCGCGGCGGATGGCCCGCTGGAAAGCTGGGTGCTCAAGATCTCGGTGCCGGGCCTGGACCAGATGGTGCAGAAGATGCCGCCGATCGTGGATGCACCGTTGAGCTACGAAGCCGTCTACAAGTTCGACTGGTTCTCGGCCACCGGTACCTCGATCATCCTCGCTGCGGTGATCGCGATCATCGCGCTGCGCATGCCGGCCCGTTCGGCGCTGCGCACCTTCGGCGAAACCGTGCGTGAGCTGCGCATGCCGATCTACTCGATCGGCATGGTGCTCGCCTTCGCCTTCATCGCCAACTATTCGGGCCTGTCGGCGACGCTGGCGCTGGCACTGGCGCACACCGGCGACGCGTTCCCATTCTTCTCACCGTTTCTGGGCTGGCTGGGCGTGTTCCTGACCGGCTCGGACACCTCGTCCAATGCCTTGTTCTCGGCACTGCAGGCCACCACCGCACAGCAGATCGGCGTGTCCGACGTGCTGCTGGTAGCGGCCAACACCACCGGTGGTGTCACCGGCAAGATGATCTCGCCGCAGTCGATCGCCATTGCCTGCGCGGCAGTCGGCCTGGCCGGCAAGGAATCGGATCTGTTCCGCTTCACGGTCAAGCACAGCCTGATCTTCACCACCATGGTCGGCCTGATCACCCTGGCCCAGGCTTACTGGCTGACCTGGATGATTCCCTGAGCCATGCGCGGCTGGCCGACCACCCGCTGCGCGCTTCGGGCCACAATGGCGCCATGAGCACGCAACGTATTTCGGACAAGGTGGCTGCGCAGCTGCGCGGCCTGGTGCAGGAACAACAGCTGCGGCCGGGCGACCGGCTGCCGGCCGAGCGCACCCTGGCGGTGCAGCTGGGGGTCTCGCGCACCGCGCTGCGCGAGGCCATCGCGCAGCTTGCCAGCCAGGGTCTGTTGACCGCACGGGTCGGTGGCGGCACCTACGTGGCCGAGCCTGCGGCACGCGCGCGGCAGGCGCTGGATGAACCGCTGGCGCCGTACCTGCCGCTGTTCCAGGGCGACCCGGAATACCGCTTCGACGTGCTGGAGATCCGCCACGCGCTGGAAGGTGCCACCGCCTGGCATGCGGCGCTGCGTGCCACCGACGAGGACCGCGCGCGCATCGCACAGGCCTTCCAGACCATGATGGACGCGCACGGCAAGGACGACCCCACCGGCGAGGCGGAGGCCGACGCGGCCTTCCACCTGTCCATCGCCGAGGCCTCGCACAACCTGGTGCTGCTGCAGGTGATGCGCGGGCTGTTCGAACTGCTGCAGACCAACATCTCGCAGAGCCGCGAAAAGCTCTACACCTCGGCGAGGACCTTCTCGCCTTTGTCCGACCAGCACCGCGAGATGATGGACGCGGTGCTGGCGGGCGACCCCGAACGCGCGCGCGCCGCCGCGCATGCCCACCTCGAATTCGTGCACACCACGCTGCGCACCCTCGATGACAACGAAGCCCGGCGTGCGCGGGCCTCGCGCCTGCCTTCCCCACACGGTTGACCCCATGATCATCTCCGCCTCCACCGATTACCGTGCCGCAGCGCAGCGCCGGCTGCCGCCGTTCCTGTTCCACTACATCGATGGCGGCGCGTATGCCGAGCACACGCTGAAGCGCAACGTTTCCGACCTGTCCGACATCGCGCTGCGCCAGCGCATCCTGCGCAACATGTCCGACCTGAGCCTGGAAACCGAGCTGTTCGGCGAAAAGCTGGCAATGCCGGTGGCGCTGGCGCCGGTCGGCCTGACCGGCATGTATGCCCGGCGCGGTGAGGTACAGGCGGCGCGCGCGGCCGACAGCCGCGGCATCCCGTTCACCCTGTCCACCGTATCGGTGTGCCCGATCGAGGAAGTGGCACCGGCCATCCAGCGGCCGATGTGGTTCCAGCTGTATGTGCTGCGCGACCGCGGCTTCATGCGCAATGCGCTGGAGCGGGCACAGGCTGCGGGCGTGACCACGCTGGTGTTCACCGTGGACATGCCGGTGCCGGGTGCGCGCTACCGCGATGCACACTCCGGCATGAGCGGCCCGAACGCCTCGCTGCGCCGTATCAGCCAAGCCATCACCCATCCGCACTGGGCGTGGGACGTGGGCCTGTTCGGGCGCCCGCATGACCTGGGCAACATCTCCACCTATCGCGGCAACCCGACCGGGCTGGAGGACTACATCGGCTGGCTGGGCAGCAACTTCGATCCCTCCATTTCCTGGAAGGACCTGGAGTGGATCCGCGAATTCTGGAAGGGCCCGATGGTGATCAAGGGCATCCTCGACCCGGATGACGCGCGTGATGCGGTCAAGTTCGGTGCCGATGGCATCGTGGTCTCCAACCACGGTGGCCGCCAGCTGGACGGCGTGCTGTCCACCGCACGCGCACT
Source organism: Stenotrophomonas sp. GD03958 (assembly GCF_029839005.1). Taxonomy (NCBI): domain Bacteria; kingdom Pseudomonadati; phylum Pseudomonadota; class Gammaproteobacteria; order Lysobacterales; family Lysobacteraceae; genus Stenotrophomonas; species Stenotrophomonas sp. GD03958. The sequence goes on from NZ_JAOBZT010000069.1 coordinate 19,620, forward strand.
GCCGGCCATCGCCGACGCGGTGCAGGGCGACCTGAAGATTCTCGCCGATTCGGGCATCCGTACCGGCCTGGACGTGGTGCGCATGCTGGCGCTGGGGGCCGATACCGTGCTGCTGGGGCGTGCCTTCATCTATGCGCTGGCCGCGCAGGGCGAGGCCGGGGTGGCCAACCTGCTGGACCTGATCGCCAAGGAGATGCGCGTGGCGATGACACTGACCGGTGCGCGCCGCATCGCCGACATCGGCCGCGATTCGCTGGCCAGCCTGCCATGAGTGGCCACGATGCCGTGCTGGCACAGTTGCGCGACGCGGTCGGCAGCCGCCATGTACTGACCGGTGACAAGGCCACGCGCCGCTTCCGTCGCGGCTACCGCTTCGGCGATGGCCCGGTACTGGCGGTGGTGCGTCCGGGTACCTTGCTGGAACTGTGGCACGTGCTGCAGGCAGCGGTGCAGGGCGGCGCGGCGATCATCCTGCAGGCGGCCAACACCGGCCTGACCGGCGGCTCGACCCCGGACGGCGATGACTATGGCCGGCCGATCGTGCTGGTCAGCACGCTGCGCCTGACCGGCATCCAGTTGTTGAACGAAGGCCGCCAGGTGCTGTGCCTGCCGGGTGCCACGCTGGACCGCCTGGAGCAGACGCTGGCCCCGCTGGGTCGCGAACCGCATTCGGTGATCGGCTCGTCCTGCATCGGTGCCTCGGTGCTGGGCGGCATCTGCAACAACTCCGGCGGTGCGCTGGTGCGACGTGGCCCGGCCTATACCGAGCTGGCACTTTACGCGCAGGTCGACGCGGAGGGCCGGTTGCAGTTGGTCAATCATCTGGACATCGCGCTGGGTGACACGCCCGAGCAGATCCTGCAGCGCCTGCAGGCCGGTGACTACACGGCCGCCGACGTGGGCGATGGCGACGGCCGTGCGGCTTCCGACCCACGCTATGCCGAGGAAGTGCGCAAGGTCGACGCCGATACCCCGGCACGCTTCAATGCCGACCCCAGTCGCCACTTCGAGGCAGCGGGATCTGCCGGCAAGCTGGCAGTGTTCGCGGTGCGCCTGGACACCTTCGAAAAAGAGGCTGCAGAGGTCTTCTATATAGGCAGCAACCGCACCGACAGCCTCACCGCGATCCGGCGCCAGCTGCTGACCGGCTTCGAGCGCCTGCCGATTGCCGGCGAGTACATCCACCGCGATGCCTATGACATCGGCGAGCGCTACGGCAAGGACAGCTTCCTGCTGATCGACCGCCTTGGCACTTCCCGCGTGCCCGCCGCGTTCGCGTTGAAGAGCCGTGTCGATGGCTGGTTCGAGCGGTTGGGCCTGCGCGGCGTGACCGACCGTGTGATGCAGGTGCTGACGGGCCTGCTGCCCTCGCACCTGCCCAAGCGCATGGGCGAGTTCCGCCAGCGCTACGAGCATCACCTGTTGCTGAAGGTCTCTGCCCAGGACGCTGCGGAAACCGAGGCCTGGCTGCGCAGCTTCTTCGCCGGCCACGAAGGCGGCTATTTCCACTGTACGGCCGAGGAGGGACGCAAGGCGTTCCTGCATCGCTTTGCCGTGGCGGGTGCCGCGGTGCGCTACCGTGAAGTGCATCGTGACCAGGTGCAGGACATCGTCGCGCTGGACATCGCGCTGCGACGTGACGATGCCGACTGGTTCGAGCAGCTACCGGCGGATATCGACGCGCGCCTGCTGCACAAGCTGTACTACGGCCACTTCCTGTGCCACGTGTTCCACCAGGACTACATCGCGCGCAAAGGTGAAGACCCGATGGCGATCGAGCATGCGATGTGGGCGCTGCTGGACCAGCGTGGCGCCGAGTATCCGGCCGAGCACAATGTCGGCCACCTGTACCCTGCCAAGCCTGCGCTGGCTGGCTTCTACAGGCAGCTGGACCCGAGCAATACGTTCAACCCGGGCATCGGCCAGACCTCGAAGGCCAAGGGGTGGGGTGGCTGCGACTGTAGTGGGCATTGACGGATACAAACTGGCTTTGCTGTAGAGCCGAGCCTATGCTCGGCTGCTCTTTCCGACAGACAGC